>CAZYWY010000035.1:0-10081 GCA_964651605.1 uncultured Pirellulales bacterium
CATAATATTATAAGCATATTCCATTACGACTATCTTGATAGTATTATGCCGGTTATTATAAACTGTACTTTCATATTTAACTATGGCGGTTCTGGTGGTGCAATTGATAACGGAATTGTAACTATCTATTCGTGTTTATTTAACAGTAACTCTGCTTCTCGTGGCGGTGCTATTGCTGGTTGTTATGGTCAGAGCATGATAAGCAATTGTATATTTATCGGGAACTCGGCAAATGATGGTGGGGCACTATATAAAGTAGTAGGACAGGTAAAAAATTGTATTTTCGTAGGGAACAAGGCGGATCGGGGTAGTGCTTTATTTTGTGATTCGTATTTCCAATGGATGTCATTAGCTGATGTCACTATGTCTAATTGCATTCTTTGGGATGGTGGAAATGAAATTTATAACAACAATAGTTCAATTATAAAACTCAAATATACTGATATACGAGGTGGGCAATTATCGATTTTTGACCCCGATGGAAAAGTAGTCTGGGGTGATGGTAATATCGATACAGACCCGCTATTTGCAGACCCTAATAACAGCGATTACCACCTCAAATCACAGGCAGGCAGATTCGACCCAAAAATGCAAAGCTGGGTACAGGACGATGTTACAAGTCCGTGCATAGACGCTGGTGACCCACTGTCACCAATAGGTTATGAGCCATTCCCGAATGGCGGAAAAATCAATATGGGCGCTTACGGCGGTACAGCACAGGCGAGCAAATCATATTTCGGCAAGCCGGTCTGCCAGACAATTGTCGCAGGTGACATAAACGGCGACTGTAAAGTTGATTTAGCTGATTTGGAAATCCTGATGAATCACTGGCTGGAGGATAAGAACCCTGTCAGTCTTATGGTAATAAATGGCATAGAATTTCGTGTTCAGACAGACAAGAATTTTTATCATCTGGGTGAGAATGTCCAGATGACAGTGAGCGTGACTAATAAGACAAATGCGACCGTCCACATCCCTTGTAGTCGTGGGGCTGAATTTGATTTATTAGTTCAAAAGGACGATGAGACTATTTGGAGGTTGGTAGAAGTTTACATACCGGAATCCCCGGGGATAGATTTAACACCGGGACAGTTAAAAGAGTTAACGTACAACTGGGGTATGAAATATAAAGATGGCCATCTGATTGACCCGGGGACATATAATGTAGTTGGGGAAATATATACCTCTCCTCCGTTTAATCCTGAATATTACAGTCCTGTTCAGGTTATAACAGCGATAAATGTAACGGGGGACGATGAACAATAAAATGTTTGATTATGAATATCCTCTTGCAATATTGGCTTATTTTATGTAAAGTACTGTGAAGTTTGTCAGGAAGTTTTTCAGAGTTGATGTTCTACACTGGCAATGTTTTTTATTTTATGCTGATTATAAGAGTTTAGTTGTCTGCGATATTGAGGGAGTGTAGCTCAGTAGGTAGAGCAACGGCCTTTTAAGCCGTAGGTCCTGGGTTCGAGCCCCAGCACTCTCATTTTGAATGGTTTATTTTACAATATTGGCAAGCAGGTTGGTCCGCATATCCGCAAGGCCAGATGGCTTTGGCACTGCCTGGCAGGTAGTCAAACCGATGCCATCAGAATGGAAAACTTTGTCGGTCGGGACCTTGCAGTTCAGATTAGAAGCCAGTTGAACCCCGTGCAAAATAAGCAAATCGAAGAAATTCTGAGTCAGACGGGTCTTCGGCTGAGCCGTTGCGTCGCAAATCGGTTGCGTACATTCAGTTTTGAGCTTGTTGCAGGCAATGAGCCAAATGCCTTTGCTCTTCCAGGCGGGTTTATTTTCATAACAGTCAGTATGGTCGAAATGTGTAACCGAGACAAAGATGAGCTGGCATTTATCCTGGCTCACGAAATGGCTCACGTCATACGCGGACACGCCATAGACCGTATTATCGGCAGCTCGGCCATAAAAATTGTTTCAGGTGTTGCCTTGCCGAACAAACCCCTGGCGGTCTGGCTGCGCAAGCTGAGCCTGCAGTTTCTTGAAAGTGCTTACTCGCAGCAGATGGAGTCTCAGGCCGACAGGCTTGGAGTGTATCTGGCCGAGGCAGCCGGCTTTAATCCGCAATCGGCTGTAAAAATGCTGGAACGACTGGCAGAATTAAAACCTGCTGAAAGCCAGGCCGACATCGGGCGTTATTTTTCTTCACACCCGCCTTACAATACCCGCATTAGCGATATTAAACGCCAAATATCAGCGAGACGGAAACGGGAGCGTAAAGTTTAGCCTCGCCATCTTATGGCGAGGTTTAACTATTTATGATACTGTAACGCTCTCGATAATTCTGTCTGCGGCAGAGGTAGCGGCAATATCCTCTGTGGGATTTGGTTCGGCCTGCATTTGTGAATGCAATAAGTCTTCCGTCGTGATAGTGTGGTCTTTGCCTAATTGGCTGCGAAGCATCTCTACCCAGGAAAACATTGCTTTTACCACCTGCGGGTCATAATCGTAACCCGAAGAATCAACCAGGATTCTTATTGCGTCATCGACAGGCATAGCTTTGTGATAAGACCGTTCCGAGGTAAGGGCATCAAAAGTATCTGCTACGGCAAGGATTCTGGCGCCGAGCGGGATGGCATTATTTGACAGACCATGAGGATAGCCGTTGCCGTTCCACTTCTCGTGATGGCTTTGAATAATGGCGATTTCCTGTTCGAGAAAGCTCATTTTTTCAAGAATGCGCACCGCAATAAGCGGATGCTGTTCGACTATGTTGCGTTCACGAGGAGTCAGGCTGCCGGGTTTTGACAAAATCGAATCCGGTATGCCGATTTTACCGATGTCGTGAATCATAGCAGCATTATGTATGATTTCCTGCTGTTTGGGAGGCAGCTTCATCATCCGGGCTATGCCGGCACAATAGCATATTACATTGTCGGAGTGCTTCTGAGCATACGAGTCCTTTGCCTCAAGAGTCTGAACAAGTCCCCAGATGCTCTCGATAAACATTTGTTCAGCCTGTTCCGACAGGCCGGAGACGCGTCTTTTCAGCTTTCGGATTTTTTCGATTTCTATGTCATCGCTGTCAATAGTTTTGGTCATTGTCTTATCCCAGCGTTTGACACAGTTCCGGCCGGCGCTTTTGGCCTCATACAACGCAATATCAGCCCTTCGGATTACTTCGCTTTCGGCGTCGCCGGACTGAGGCAGGCATTGTGCTATCCCACAGCTAATTGTCATCGGGAGATTTTCTGTTACCCTTAGCTGCTGAACTTTGGCTCGTATCCTCTCCAGTAAAATCACAGCATCCTCAGCCTTTGTTTCCGGCATCAGAATAACAAACTCATCACCGCCGTAGCGTGCAAGAACGTCGGGTGTCCTCTTCTGGCTTTTCATACACTCGGCAACTTTACGCAGTGCCTCGTCGCCGGTACCGTGACCCAGTACGTCATTGATAGTTTTGAAATTATCCAAGTCCACAATTGCTACGGAAAATGTGCTTTTATATCTTTTTGCACGGGCTGCTTCGTACTGCAATTTGTCTTCGAGTAATTTTCGCGAACCGACACCTGTCAGAGCATCTGTCTGAGAGGTAATTCTTGCCCGCTGGTATAGGCTGGCGTTTGTCAGATGAGAAGTGAGGATTTCTCTGGTCAGCTTGGCCTTGTAGCTTATCAACTCTCTGCTGAATGTCCGCCAGTTGACCAGACCGCACATACATAAATAACCGGACAAAAGTTTTTTCGTACCTGTGGCGTTCTCTTTCTGTTCGAGATGTACACCTTTTACTTTTTTTCCGATAAGAACAGATGATGTCGAAGAGCCAGTACCGTCTGTATTGTGGTCTGTTACAACCAGCGGAATTACCAGGCGAGGTCCCTCTGCCCCCAATTTTTGGCAGTTATCTGGAAGGGTATTATAAGTGAATTGCTCATCAGGAATTTCCATATTTTGCCCGGATGAATCCTGCTTGTCCGGAACAAGCAAATTGAGGTTCTCCTGAGAACACAGGCAATTATTGTAACTTAACAGGCTTGCCTGGGGACAATTGCTGTCATTTTTGAACAGGCACAATACGCATCGCTGGGCGTGAAACAACTTAGGCACTTCCTTTGCTACTATGTCGGCTGCTTCATTAAGTTCAATGCTCTTGAGACACTTTGAAAGCATCGCTACTTCCTGAGCAGCTTCTCTATCTTCCAGAAGCTGCTGCTGCATCAGGTCGCGAATCGAAAGCATACCGACCACAGTACCGTTATCCACCAAAGGCAAATGACGAATATTGTGTGTACTCATAAGCTCCCTGGCCTTGTCGGTCGGTGTGCCGGGGGGACACCATACAACCTGCGAGGTCATTATTTGATTGACAGAGACTGTCTCAAAACTTCCTGAAGTAACAGCAACAAAATTGCTAACATCGCGTTCTGTTAATAAACCTGTGAACTTACCATTTTCATCAACTACAATGAGACAACCGATTTTTTCATTCCGCATCAGATTAGCAGCGGCTGTGATGCTGTCGTTTTGCCCAATCGTTATAATCCTTGCGTCTTGGGTGTCCATTACTTCCTTTCTTATAATGAGTTATCGATTCCAAAAACCATCCCTGTCCATAACTTAAATAAAGCATAAAAATCAAAATGAAAATTGCAAATTTGCGATTTAAATACGTGTTCCCTTCAAAGTTATTCTATCGGTTTATGAAGGAGTGAGCTTAATTAGTAAAAAACCGTATCGTTTATTCTCAGTCCGACAAATAGTAATCTCTATGTCCGTATAATTATCATTTACCCAAGCACGCAAAGAAAGCCAGGCCAAATCCTGCACGGTGTGAGATACCAGCAGAAAAATCCGACAATGTGATTTCAACTGAAAAAAATAACAATTTTTTAACATTTTTATCCCCGACAAAAAGCCATAAAACCCGAATTTATTGGACGGTAATATGCACATAATGAAAAACATTCCAAGGTCACCCCATATATAGTAGATATGCCCAATGGGGATATTTTATATGGTAGATTGAGTTATGGGACTCATATTGGGCTTACCCACAACAGGCTAAAGAAATCTCACCTTCCGTGTCGATATTGCTCTGGTCAAGCAAATTAATATGAGGTTATCTGAAGGATAGATAAGAATGGATAAACGGGATTTGATAGACTACATTTGTAAAATCAACAGAACCGCCAAGCCCGAATTTCTGGCAGCATTTACGGATGAGCAGCTAAACGCTTATCTTGAACACCTTATGGAATTAGACCTTGAAGAGATGGCCGTTTGCAACTGACAGCTTGCCAAAACATAAAGTTAATCTTCATATCCAAAATTACCTCCGCCCTGTTTTTGACCCGCACTTCCTCTACCACGCGTACCTTGTTGTCCTTCTAGTTTGTTGGTTTATTCAAACGGTCTTTATAAAGCTTGTCCAAAAAACTGCGGTCGAAAGTTTTACTGCCGCTGAACGAGCCATCACTTAATGTCGTGAATAAACCGGTAACAAAACCATCAACATTAAGTATTAGTTTGTTTGGACTGCTCTGGTCTGTTCGGTCAAATCGGCTATACGGATACTTCGCCGGCAAAGGTGACATTGCAAGAGCAACAAGTAGAAAACCTGATAAAAAAACACCTAAAATCAATCCAAATATTACTCTGCCGATACGCTCTTGTAACAAGCCAAAATCAATTGGTTTGCTTGTCAGATACTGTATGGCTGCCAACAAAAGACCAAAAGGCAAAACCGCCAGCAGCAGAAAGCAGAATGTTTTTGACCAGTCCCCTAAAAAACCGGCCATTGATGCCGCTGCCTCAACGAAATTAAACGCAATCATAACAGCACACACAGCAGCTATTACTGCAGCCGCCGCCTGGACGACATTCAATTTATACAAAACTGCAACAGTACAACCTGCTATTATTAACAATACCACTATGTTTATCATAAAAATCTCCGTTTATATCAAAACTATTTCACAAAATACGAGAGTGAAAAAGTCTATTTTGAGTCTTTTGTTTTGGTTCGAAGTACCCTTATCATCTCATTGATTGTTGTTGTTCCATTTATTACTTTTCTAAGCGCCTGCTCCTGAAGATATAGCATCCTGGCGCGTCTGAAATGCTTGCCGATTTCCTCAATTGACTGTGTCTGTATCACCTTTGCAAGTTCGCTATTGATTGTGATTATCTCGAATATACCCATTCTTCCGACATATCCTGTCCCCTGGCAGTTTTCGCAGGTTGACGCTTTGCCTCTTTTATCATATTGAACCTTGCCGGCCCGGTACAGCACCTTTGTTTTCTCAGGAGAGAGATTAAACTTTCTTATCTGTTCACTTTCCGGCGTATATCCTTCCTTGCATTGGCTGCATAGTTTTCGAGCCAAACGCTGGTTGCTTATGCCAAGAAGTGAACCTGCAGCAAGATTTCTATCGCCTACCAGCTTAAGCCATTTGTTTAACGCCTCCAGGACGCTGTTTGCTCTCATCGTTACATAGACGAGCTTTCCGTCTTTTGCAGCCGCACAGGCAACCTGAGCTGTTGCAGCGTCATCGCAACCGGCAACACCAATTATATCAGCATTAGTCTGCACTATTGACTGTAGTTTTTTAGCGAAAGTGGTAGTTCCCGTATCGCTAAGGCTAAAAATATTCTGGATTATATTGGGTAATCGTTCGGAAGGCTGCCTTTCAAGTGTGTTGATATTGTTTAAAAATGCATCGCGGCTGCGTATCAGTGCATAAAACGTCGTGGTTACTCCGCTTTTTTCAGGTCCACAAACGATAAACACCCCTTGTTTTGCCTGAGCCAGCTTGTTCATCTGCTCAAGCTGCTCCGGCATCAATCCCAAATCAGTTAATTTTGTTTTGTCCGACTGGGTTATCAACATTAGTCTGACCTGTTCACCGGCAGTAGAACCGGCTGTTGCAACTTCCCATTCGATAAGGCTTGTCTCTTTGTGCCGGTGTATTCTGAAAAATCCTTTTTGGGGTTTTCGTTTTTCATTTGTGTCAAGGTCGGCAAGATTTTTTACAAAACGGATAAGATAATCAGCCTGGCTTTTAACCATGCTCGGCTGTTCCGTTATGGCACCATCAATGTTATAAGCAACTTGGCAGTCCTGCGGTGTTGGCGAAAGTATAATACCGCTTGCTCTTCGCCATGTAGCGTCTTTTATTATTTCATACGTTGCTTTGTAACCGTAAAATTCAGGAGTTCGCAGGTCAGGCAAAGGAACTTCGTTCTTATTCGCAGTGTAAAAAGAGAATCCTTTAAGTGCCTCTATTTTCTTCTCCTTATTGACGAGCAGACTTTTAATATGGTCGAATGTACACACCTTCTCATAATCCTCAACCATCGAGTTGCGTTGTTTAACATAAACCAGCGAGGCGCCTCCAACCAATATTAAATAAAGTGGTAATCCGACAAAAAAGATATGTACCAAAATCCAAGCTGCTGCACCTATTATACCCGCGGTAAGAACAGCAATCGTCCAGACGGGACTTTTTATGCCTACCACTTGAGTGTCGCTATTTACCCAGCTTACAAGAGGTAACCATCCCAGAAACAGTAGGAGGAATATTATAAGTTTGAATATTGATACGTAACTATCAAAAAAAACAAAAGCTGCTAATAACTCCGGCATTTGATTCTCCAGCAATTTCTAAAAATCAAGACGAGATTTTCTAAAACAAATCTTATAAATTTATATTAAAGAATCCTTTTTTATTGTCAACACTTGCAATTGAATAACGGTACTTTATCACAGAGAGCAGCACAAGACATCCAAAAAGCACCGCTAAAGATTTACTTTAGAATTTTACAAATTTTTGCCGATATATAAAGGGTTTTTTGGGACTGAGGATGAAATTATGGTTGTGAACAGGGAAAAAGACAATTCTTCTGCACAGCTTCTGAAAGAGCTCGAGCAGCAGGTACATTCATCAAATGCCTCTATCAGACGGAAGGCGGCTTATAATTTGGCTTGGTTGCAGGAAGATGGTCTGGAGATATTAAAAGGGATACTCTTTAGTAATTGTCCTATAACAACAAAGAATGCTGCAGCTTATGGTCTGCGAAGAACACAAGGCAGAATGAAAAAAATTGCTATCGATGTACTTATGCAAGGTCTTAAAGACAATAACAGTCCTACGGTACAAGTATGTCGAAACGCCTTGTTGCTTTTGGGGCAGGAATTACCACGAGAGTTTCATTTTAAAAAACAAACGCCGAGATATACCCCTATAAAAAACAAGATAAGAATTATTGGAACTGCCCCCGAAGCAAAACTATCAAGAAAAACTGTCGATACAAAACCATAATACTATCTCTAACCTGAATTTTCGTCTTTTCATCAAGTAAAACTGCTTTTTTTATCAAATATTATTCAGGGGTTTTTTATCTTAGTGTATTAACAAGTAAAAAATCCTTTTCTTTTACTGCCTTTTAGTGTAAAATACTAAGGTGAATACCAATGTGAATTTCGCAGTTGTATATTGTTCTATTTTTGGGGATTATATGATGAAAAGGGGTTTAGTTGGCATATTCTTTTTTAGTATAATCACCTGTATATCTTTGGGGGCACCAGAGCCAGCTTTAGTGCCAGGACCGGATATTTGGACGTTAAATACAGAATTTAGTCCAATCCCGCTGCAAATAACCTTGAAAAGCGTAGATAGGAACAAACCTGTACGGTTCTGGTATATAATTATCACGCTTACTAATAATACTGGTAATGATGTCGGCCTGCATATAAATTCCGATTTAATGACTGACAAATTCGAAATTATACCAGCCGGCAAAAACGTTCCTTCAATGGTTTTTAACGAAGTCAAGAAACGTCATCAACTGAAATACCCCTTCCTTGAATTATACGGTCGTACCGATAATATTTTACTGCAGGGAGAAGACAATACAAAAGATATTGCTATCATTTGGCCTGATTTTGATGAAAAAACAAGAAAAATAAATATTTTTATTTCTGGTCTAAGCAATGAAACATCTGTTATTGAACATCCTATATCGAAGGATGAGAATGGTAAACCAACAAAGATTTATTTACGCAAAACGCTCGAATTAACCTATACCCTAAAAGGCGACCCTGCCTCTGGGACAAATATCAGCATGGCATACTTATCAAAACGTTGGATTATGAGATAATACTTTTGAACAGATGTACTTATAAATAGCTAAATCTTTTTTCTACACATCCTGAAGTTATACATATTTAAGAATATCATTATTGATATCTTTACTATGGGGGCATGGTGAATCACACTTCAAGATTTTGCTCTTTGATTAATAATCTTATATATTATATATGTTTTAAACTCAAAATAGTATGAATAACTAAGTGTCCTTTTGATAATTTATTTGTCAAGAGGGTCTTAGTGTTATATAATACATTTGACTTGAGAATAAGTTGTTCAAGGAAGCAGTCCGATGGACAAGGCTAAAACAATACAAAATTTACCTCCAATAGAGCAACTAAGAGGCAGAAATCTTGGCAGAATCCTGATAAAAATGGGGGTTTTAAGCCGAGACAAGGTTCATGAATGCCTTCAAATACAGAGCCAACGCAAAGGTGGGGTCAAAATAGGTCAGATATTTCTGGAACTGGGATTGATTGACCAGGAACAGTTACAAGTTGCCCTAGCTGCTCAGCTTGGAATGGGGTATATGAAAATAGACGGGATAGATATACATCCTGATGTGATTTCTAAAATCCCGACACAAATGGCGCAAACATATCATATAGTACCGGTGGAATATAATAAAGAAAGAAATGAACTCACAGTGGTTTTAGACAACTCTGACAATTTCAGGGCTACAGACGATATCAGCACCCTGATGGGATTTAAGGTAACTGCCAAAATAACCGACTCCACAGCTTTAGAGAAGGCTCTATCAAAATATTACGCTTCACAACAAGAACAGGAACAGAACCAGAATATCAACGAGCTTATTGATGAGATACAGGGGGATGGTTTCCTTGCAGAATTTGACGGTAGAAATCAGAGCATTGATATAGATGAACTAAAAGAGCTTTCCGAATCCAACCCTGTTAAGAAATTATTAAACCTGGTACTGCTGCAGGCAATCCGTGACAAGGCATCGGATA
>CAZYWY010000036.1:0-10017 GCA_964651605.1 uncultured Pirellulales bacterium
TCGAATCGCTATTCAGTCAGCGTTGACGGGGCATCTGGTTTTAAGCACTCTGCACACGAACGATTCCGCCAGTGCCATAACCCGTCTTGTTGATATGGGAGTAGAACCTTACCTTGTCTGCTCTTCGGTAACAGGGATAATGGCGCAAAGGCTCGTCCGGTCGATTTGCCCGGAATGTAAAAAAGCCTATAGTCCGGGCGAAGAGGAACGTCTTGTATTTGAAAATGTCCGGTCAAAGCCGGATATAAACACTTTATACAAAGGAGCCGGTTGCCGGCATTGTCTTAATACGGGATACAGAGGCAGAACAGGCATTTTCGAGCTGATGACTATGGACGAGACGCTGCGGGAATTGGTTATGGTCAGTACGAGGTCAAATGTGCTCAAACTGGCAGCTATAAAAAATGGAATGAATACCCTGTTTGAAGATGGCTTGAAAAAAGTTTTGGCCGGAGAAACTACAGTCGAGGAGGTTCTTCGGGTTACTCAGGATGATATTATTTAGCTGTTATAAGAAAACTACCAGAGATGCCTGTATTTGCATACACAAAATTAGATGAAGGCGGAGAAAAGGCGCAAGGTACAATAGAAGCCCCGACGGCAGCAGATGCACGGAAAAAACTTCGTGCATCTGGTGTGCATATCATAGAAATTACAAATGAACTGCCCGGCACGCAAAAGCATCCGGGCCATACATCGAGACAGGCGGGCTTTTACAGAATCAGGCAAAGTGACCTTTCGGCAGCCACGTGGCAGCTTTCGGCTCTGCTGCACGCAGGGATTCCGCTTGTGCCTGCTCTTTCAGCTTTGGTTGAACAACTGGCGAATCAGCCGCTTGCGAAAATATTCAGACAAATACGCGACAGGGTGAATGAAGGAAATTCACTGGCCAACAGCATTGCAGAAGAACCGGCTGTGTTTTCGCAGATTTATATAAGTATGGTCAGCGCCGGCGAAGCTGCCGGCACGCTCGAAAATGTCCTGTCACGACTGGCGGAAATGTCCGAGAAACGCAACAATCTCTCTAACAAGGTTAAAGCAGCGATGGCTTATCCTCTGTTTATGGCTGCTGTTGGTGTGGCGGTTGTTGTGTTCATATTTACATTTATCATTCCCGGCATCTCGAAAATATTTCTCGAAATGAACCGCCGGCTGCCCTGGCCTACGGTAATGCTGATTAAAATCAGCGGTTTTATTCAGGCCTACTTCTGGCTGTTCCTGATTGTACTGGGCATATTGTCCGCTGTCCTTATACTGTGGTTCAGAACAGCCGCAGGCCGCAGACTATGGGATAGATACATTCTCAAATGCCCGCTCTTTGGCAGCCTAATACTTAAAATATCCATATCACGATTTTCGAGGACATTGGCGGTTTTATTGGCCAGCGGGCTTGCAATCGTCGAAGCTCTTGAGCTTAGCCGCAGGGTCATCGGCAATACGGTGATGTCAGATGTTATAAAAGATGCCAAAGACGCCATCAGTCGAGGTCAGGGCATTGCGCAGTCTCTGCGAAAGAAAGGTGTTTTCCCGCCTATTGTGCTGCATATGATTGCAGCCGGTGAGCAGAGTGGCGGTATCGAAGAGGGACTTGAAAATGTTGCGGATGTATTTGATAACGAGGTTGAGTCGGCAATTAAAGCATTGACATCATTACTTGAACCTGTGATGATAATTGTACTGGGAATAATCGTAGGTTTCATAGTGCTTTCAATTCTGCTGCCGATTTTTGATATTAACCGTATGATTGCTTAGAAGGGGCAATATTATGCACATATCGAAATATGCAAACCGCCTTGTTCGTTATACCGGCTTTACGTTAATCGAACTGATGGTTGTCATTGTAATTCTGGGGATTCTGGCCACACTCATTATGCCCAAATTTCTCGACAGGCCCGAACAGGCCAGGCGAGTCAAAGCCAGACTTCAAATCAGGAATTTTCAGTCTTGTCTGGCACTGTTTCATACTGACACGGGCAGTTTCCCGACAACCTCCGAGGGACTGGAAGCGCTTGTAAAAGACCCCGGTAAAAAAGGCTGGAAAAAGGACGGCTATTTAGATGGTGGTAAAATCCCGCTCGACCCCTGGGGACATCCGTATATCTATCTGTGTCCGGGGACACACGGCGAGGATTACGACCTGGAATCTTACGGCAAAGATGGAGAAAGCGGCGGGACAGGCAATGACGCCGATATTGAAAGCTGGAATCCTGACGCTGAGTGACAATTTATGCGAAAGCGGACAAAAGGCTTTACTCTGATAGAATTGCTCATTGTGCTGCTGATAGTGGCTTTTTCTGCGGCGATTGTATTTCCAAAAATCTCCGCAGGATTGGACGGGTACTCTGGGCTTCGTTCGAGCGCCAACAGAATAGCCGATATCGCTGATTACGCATATAATCGCGCAGCCTCTACGCGACAGGTGCATATTCTTCACATCGACAAAGAAAAAGGATTGTATTGGGTTACGAGCCGGAAAACAGATGGACAGGAGATGCCGGTAACAGAAGGTTTAAATTTGAAAGGTCGGCTTCCTGAAGGAGTGAAATTTCTGGATATTAAAATCCAGGGCATCGGTTCTTATTTGCTGGATAGTACGACGATAACTTTTAGTCCCGAAGGTTGGGCGGAACCTGCAACAATCAGAATGGCCTGTTCAACCGGCGAAACTATGAGCGTGATTATTGACGAATTCTCAGGTCAGGTCAAAATTTCTCTGTAATCTGGAATGAATTGAAAAATGCCGCAATATTCAAAAAATAAATTGTCATCTGTAAATAAAGTCAGAGCATTTACTTTGATTGAAGTGCTTATAGCGTTATCTATAACAGCAATCGCCCTGGTGCCGCTTTTGCAGTTGCTGGTTAGAAGTATTACTTTAATGGACTCAGCAGGCTGTTTATCCCGTGCGAGCCTTATTGGAAATGCCAAACTGGCGGAAACGGTCGGCAGAGGTTACCCGCAAATCGGTACCGACAGCGGCGTAATTCGGGAGCAGGACAGAGATGTCATCTTTGAGTGGAAAGTAACTGTCGCCGATGCCCGTGACAAGGAGCTTTCGGAACTGAACTTAAATGACATACGCAGTGTAACTGTTACTGTTATGTGGAACGAGGGACAAAGACAAAAAAATATCTCTGTCTCAACGTATATTACGAGAAAATATATGAAAGACTATGCTGCAAACAATGAAAAAGGCGTACAAAAATAAACTGCGTGCCTTTACGCTGCTGGAGATTCTCACTGCCCTGAGCATCCTTGTTATAATTATGGGTGCTGTTTATGGCAGCTATAGGGCAGCAACATTATCTGTGGCACGTTGTACGCCCAGGAGTATGATGGAGCAGCAGGCCAGACTGTTCCTGTACAGGCTCACCAGTGAACTTCGCTGCAGTTACGCAGCAATGCCGGATAAATCAAGCGAAAATATTTCCGGTCAAAATTCACGTAAAGAAGCAGTCCGGCAAACGAAGCTGCCTTTATTTATCGCCAGGCAGGCAAAGGCCGGCCGGATTTTCCTGCAATTTGTAACATCAGCTCTTGGCTCTGTGCGGAATTACAATACAGGCGGGCTTTCAATAGTCAGCTATAAGCTGGACGAATCCGGAACGACGCTGCTGCGGAATGTGCGCAGATATATAGAGGGGCTGCCGGACAATAACAAAGACTATGTCTGGCTGCCTGTTTTTACGAATTTAAAGACTGTTGCATTGGAGTATTTTGACGGTCAAACCTGGCAAAATGAATGGGAATTAGAAAGTACCAAAGGTTTGCCTGTGACTGTAAGAATTGCACTGACTCTGGAAAATGAACAGACCGGCCCGCTTTCGTATGTTTCTTCAGCTTATATAATGTGCCGAGGCTCCCAAACTCCTGAAGTTACCTCTGCCGGAGCTGTCACACGCAACCTCGGATTGCCGGAGCGATAAAAGATTGTGAAGCCGATAATGAAAAATAGTAAGCAGGGTTTTGCGTTAATTGCTGTTTTATTAATGATAGCAGCTTTAGCTGCTATTATTCTGGAGTTCAACTATCAATCGCGAATGAAACTCCACCTGGCCGACAATTTCTATCTTTCAACCAGGGCTCTGAACGCTGCTGATGCTGGAATCGCTGTTACTATGGCAGAGCTGAGACAGGAAAAGGATATTAGCGCAAATGAAATACTCAGCCCGTTTTTTTCAGGGGCGGTTCAGATTCCTGTTGGAGATGATTTCTGTACTATCTCTTTAGTCCAGGAGAGCGGTAAAATAAACATCAATTCTCTGGACACCTCCGACAGCCGGCAAAGGCGTATCTGTGCGGAGCAATTGTTAAGGCTAATCGACCTTTTAAATGCCCGGTACGGAGAGAATCCTCCTATCAGTTACAGCATTGTTCCTGCGATGATTGACTGGGTGGACACGGATGATGATGTAACGATTTTGTCTTTTGTAAATGGCGAAAATACTGGCGCCGAGAGTGATTATTACCGCAGCCTTGAATATCCCTATCCCTGCAAAAATGCACCATTCGAGGATTTAAATGAACTACTTTTAGTCAAGGGTATGACAAATGAAATATTTTATGGCAGGCTGGGCAGTGACAATGCACAAATAAAACCAGCAGATGGGATTGGACAATTTTTAACTGTTTATGGTGACGGGAAAATCAATATTAATGAAGCTTCGTTGGCGGTTATCCGCAGTCTTTCCGAGAGAATAGGTTTGACGCTGGCACAGAATATTATTGAACAGCGAAAATTGCATCGTTTTGCCGGTATTGAGCAGCTTCAGCAGGTGCCGGGTATGACGCCGGAAATATACAAATCTATTCGTGAATCAATAACAGTAAAACCGGAGAAGACTTATTACACAGTAACGTCAACCGGTATTTTAGAACAGCTCGAGCAAAAAGTCACCGTTGTGCTTAGGAAAGATGAGCGGACATCAGCGATAGATGTAATTGCTCGCTATGAAATGTAGATATTGTATAATATATAGATAGATTATGATTAATTTTTAAGGCAGTTACGCGTGAGACGTTCGGTTGGAATTGATATTAACGGCAATTGTATAAGGCTGGTCCAGCTCTCCTGCAGGAGGGGCAGATTTTTTCTGGAGCGAACGTACATCCACCATCTGCCGGAGGGCATCTCCGCAAACAATCTCTCTGCTGAGAACACTAAGACTGCCGTCAAAAATGCAATCACCAAAGGCAGTATCGATACTAAAGCGCCCGTTACGGTTGCGATGCCTTTCGGTAAAGTATTTTTTCGTAACTTTAAGACAGATATTTCAAATGACAGTCAGGTAAGGCAGCTTCTAAAATTTGAAATGGAAGATGATTTTCCGATTCCTTATGACGACCTTGTTGTTGACTTATGCAGTTGCCGGCAGCTAAACGGACAGGAGCGTGACCTTCTCGTCGGTGCTGTAAGCCGTTTGGCACTTCAGGAAATGACTCAAAAAATAAAGACAGCAGGAATTCACTGTTCCATAGTAACTGCCGATGTCTGCTCACTTCAAACAATTGCAAAGCTGAACCGCATTGACTGCAATGCTCCTTCGCTGGTCATCTATGCCGGGGCCGGCCGAACAATAATAGCGATATTTGAAAAGAACAATCTGTTCGCTGTGCGATGCATCAGCGTCGATGAAACAACAGACAATATCACTTCCGTATTAAGAGGTGAGATTGAGCTGACTTTAAGAGCTGCATTTACTGCCGGGATTCCGGAACTGTCGAAAATACTGCTCTGCGGCTGCGACAGGATAGTTCATACCCTTTCCGAAGAGCTGCCTAAAGTGTTTAATTGCGAAGCTGTGATATTGAATCCTTTTGCTCAGTTTAAGGATTCGTCCCGCAGCCAGGTTGACGGCGAGCTTGTTATTGCCCTGGGGCTGGCTTTAACAGGTGCTGAAGGAAAAAGTGATGTGCTTAATTTTTTAGCTGCCGACAAAGCCACTACAGAGCGGACGGCAAAAACTAAGAAAAATGCTCTTGTATTCGGATTTCTTCTTTTTGTGCTGTCTGCTTTATTTCTGGTGAATCTTTTTGTCCGGCTGAATACTTTGGAGAAACAAAACCAGCGAATTACGCAGGAATTAAGAGATGTTTTTACGCAGACCTTTCCTGAAGAAAAAAATATTGTCAACGAATCGGCCCAGATGGCGGAGAAATATAACCTTCTGAATGACCAATATAATGTCCTCGCAGCGGAAATACTAAATAAAGTATCGCCACTTGGTATTCTCCAGCATATCAGCGAAAAAATTACTCCGGCAATGAATGTTACAGTTTCAGGTATTTCAATGACCACCGAACAGGTGCTGCTTAGCGGCAGTGCTGATTCATTCAAATCTGTTGATAATGTCGTGGAGATATTAAAACAGGCACCGGAATTCCGTTCGGTGGAGATTCGGAATGTTGATTTTGACCCGGTCAATAACAAGGTGCCTTTTACGCTGTCGATTAAAACCGGGCTAAACTGATATGATTAAAATGATTTTGACACAAAGAGAAAAACTGATTGTCCTTGGCGGCATAGTATTGCTCGGATTGCTTGCAGCTTTTCAGGTCTTTGTAAGACCTGCAATGGGTCGCCTCAGGATTCTGGAGCGAGTTGTACCAGAAAAACAGCAAAACCTCGACAATCTAAAAAATCAAAGCAAAGACTATATAGCTCTTCGGAATCGGCTGGAGAAACTGCGCCTCGCAATAGTAACCGGGCAAAAAGACAAAAAAATATTGTCTTTTATCGAAGGCGCCCAGCAGGAATGCGGGCTGATGCAGAAGGTTATCAGTATAACGCCGACCACGACGGCAATTAACGATATATATGAAAAAACATACGTCGAGGTTAAGTACGGAGCGGTTACGCTCGAACAAGTAATCCAATTATTATTGAAAATAGAATTATCAGATTTACCTCTCGGCATCAGAACCGTTGAAATAAAACGCTGCCTTCAGAATCCGGCCTTGCTTGATATGGTTATTCAACTTGTTAGCGTATCAAGTGCGCATACTCAGCAGCAGTCCTGAGAAACAAACGACAGGAAGTCGGTACCTGACATTACCCGGAATAAAAGTGGCAAAAGTCGAACTAATAACTTCTGCAAAAACTATTTCCGTCAGGGAATATTTTTCTTCTCCACTGTCCAGTTCTTATCCTGGGCGAGTCCGCAGGGATTGCCGGTGAACATCTTTCCGGCTTCTTTGTCTCCTTTTAGCTGCCACTTGAGCCAGGCTACTGCAACCTTTGCAAATTCACCGCCATGCGGCTGCATATATGTTCCGCCGTGGCCAACGCTCGGATAAGATGCAACGAAGGCCGGTATATGATCAATTAGGCGGAAATCATCAGTTCCATTGACATAAGCCATATCATAAGCCGTATCCGAATTTCCGCCCAGGATATATATTATAGGCGAGTGCAGCTTTTTAAGGTCATCTTTTGATACGGGAGGTAAAATCATACCACCCATCATACCGCCGCCGGCTCCCATACCTCCTGGCATTCCACCATAGCCTGTCGTCGAGTCACCGCCCGTGCCGCCTCCCATACCGCCACGCATACCACCTCTTCCACCACCAGGGGCGCCAGCAGTAAAAATACCGCTATTGCAAATAACCAATGTCGTAATGCGCTCGTCAGGACCAACCTCTAATGCCTGCAAACCGCCGCAGGACATACCGCTTACCGCTATCTTTGTTGTATCAATCTTATTGTAATAAATACTCGTTTCGTTGCTGTCTTGAGCGATTGCCCAGTTAATTGCATCTATCAATTGCGAGGATGTGCTGCTGCTCGTACTGCCACCGCCCATAGCGCCGCCACGCTGGCCGCCTCTGGTTCCTGTGCCGCCGCCACCCATCATACCGCCGCCCTGACCAGCCTGCGGCATCGGACCAATGGCGACCACCAGAAAACCGTGCGAGGCTATCTCAGACAAAAAGTTTATATGTCCGCTGGGCGAATTTGCGCAAGCCCCATTGCCCCAGGCAAATATCGGCAGCTTGTTGTTCTTGCCGAAGACGCTCAGGTTTTTCGGCCTGAAGATAGTATGAGTTGTTAGGGTGCTGTCAGTAACCATTACAGCGGTGTAAGGACCTGTTCCGCCGTCTTCCACTGTTCTGGAGGCTGTTTCTGTTGAGACGGCTTCGACCTGAGGTGCTTTTTCAACCTCTTTTGTTGCGGAAGATGCATCGGATTGAGTTGTTTTTTCAGTATTTGATGATTGACATCCGTTTAGTGATACAATCAACAAGCCAACTGCTGCACATAAAAAATACATTCTTAGTTTAATCATTGGATATCCTTTCGATAAAATATTTTTCCTTAACCTTATCACAAAATCCCTGTACTGTCAACCAATCATAGAAACGCTCAACCTATGTATCACTGGGCAAACCCTGTTTTCTCATCCCAAAGCCGGTTCTTCCGTTGGAATAGACATGCAATTCAGCCGATTTGCCGGCGGCCTTCCATACGCTGTACAACGCCACGCAACCAGCCGATACGGGCATATGGTCGGCGGCTACCGCGATAAATATAGGCGGCGCATCTTTCGGAACATTGACATCCGCTTCGCTGTTGAGAAGCGAGAGGATGATATCGGGGTACGAATGTCCCGATTCGTGTGATTTTTGGATAGTATGAAAGCAGGTAAAATTATGATGAAGCGAAAATTTGGAACAAAATTATCAAGCCAGGTTTGGCTGACAGTGACCTGCTGCGCCGAAAAAACACGGGCTACCAACTACCGAAAAATAACCAGGGTACGCTTGTTTAAGGACTAGAGGTGGTTAAAAATTCTCTGGAAACTGCTCCAAACCAAACAACCCTACAACGAACAAATACACATGCAAAACCAGATTAAACATGGCTCATGGATACTTGCTCTCAAGACGACTACAAAAAATCTTTAAAAGATGAAAAAAATATGTTTGCGAATAAGAGAACATCTCGCTCCGCCGCCGATCCGAACGATACAGACCTCTATCCTTCTGGCAAAGCAGTGAGTAGAATTGGATAAATCGTAGGTTATTTTATTGCTCGAGAAGACAAGTTCAGTCCCTTTGGTACTATTTACCTTCGACAATCACGACCCCAAAGGCGGCTGCATCCTGCTCAATGACAAAACGGTAAAATTCATCCGCACAAAAGAAGGACAGAATGTCCTGAAATGGAAATGAGAGAAACAAAATTCAGAAAACAGAAGTGAAACAGGCACAATTGCTCCGCGGCACGGAGCGCAAAAAAAGACTCTGCTTTTTGGCAGAGCCTTTTTGGTTATCAAGTAGTACCCTTGCCCCTAATTAACAGGGGGTTACATTAGTCGCACACGGCCCTTTTTTGCCCTGTCCGACTTCAAACTCGACCTTTTGGCCTTCATTGAGCGAAGCGTAACCACTGGTCTTAATCTCCGAATGATGGACGAATAAGTCTTCACTGCCGTCGTCCGGATTAATAAAACCAAATCCCTTGCTCGAATTGAACCATTTTACTGTACCTTTACTCACTTGTACTTCTCCCTGGCCTATATGTCGGCCAAAAAAAACAAAGACTCTCATTTAATAAATTATGGGGGATACTCCTGAGAGATGGAAGAATATTCACCAATTAATGCGATACTATAACGCAACAACCAGCTCAACGCAACTAAAAAATAAAATTTATCTTTTTCCAAAAGCAACTACAGGCACTATTTGAGATTTCTTTGTGGATGTTTCAAAATCAGTTTCTAACATTAGTTTCTGCTCAATAAGTAATTTGTTGTGATGAACACGACAAAATATCTCATGGTTGTAGATGCTTAAAACACAATGGCAGCCTGGATAGCTGCATATTCTGCCATCCGGTGAAGTTTTTAGTGGTTTTTTCATTATTGCTCCAATCATTAAAAAAGCCGCAAAGGTTAGTTATCTTCCTTTGCGGCTTAAAGATTTTCTAATCTTTTGTATCTTATTATTTTTGTTTGTCTTCTATGATAACACTTTTATGAGCTTTTGCAACTTTATTTTTCCTCCGCAATACTA
>CAZYWY010000037.1:0-10014 GCA_964651605.1 uncultured Pirellulales bacterium
GATGGTGACATAGAGAAACTCTACAATGAGGCCTCGAATATCAGAGCGAGATTCGGGCTGGGCGGCTGGATACTCGGCGGTCTTCTGGGACTTGTGATAGGATTGAAACTTGCCGGCGTCTCTGTCTGGCGGGAAAGAACAGATTACCAACCAGATAGTGCAGGATGTCTTGCGTGCGGCAGGTGCTTCGAGTATTGCCCGATGGAAAAACAAAGAAGAAAACAAAATACTACTCCTGACAACACAGGTGAAAAAATCTGCTAATCGTATCAATGAAAACCAGTATTGACGAAATGTTAAAAGACAGCAATATAGTAAATCGATACTACACAGTCACTATATCTATGGCTGTCCTGTCGGCAGCGGCAACCTGCATTATTCTGGCGATTATCTTCGCAAATAATATCAGGATAACTTCGCTGTTGAATCAACAGGAAAATGACTTGGCAAAGCTCAGAAGCCAAGCGAACACAAAAAGCAGCGACGAAAGTATATTATCACAGATTCGTCAGTTGGATTTGCGCTACAGGCAAAACCGGTTTTACAGCCTGGATTTCAACCAGAAAGGCAGTTATCTGCTTTTAGGCAGTGTGGTGGTAATGCTCATCAGCTTGAAGATGGCAAATACCATCAGCAAAAAATTGCCCGCTCCTTCGCCGGCGACAGATGCTCTGAAAGAACAAATCCGTCAGGCAAAATTTTCACGCTGGACATTGGTATCAGCAGCGGTAGTAATCGCTGCCGGAGTTTTATTTGTTTCTCAGACAGCCCGCATAGATTTTGGCGGGACAGGAACAACTGTACCTTCTTTTCCTTCAACTGAGCAGCTCCGCAACTGGCCTCGTTTTCGTGGCGCCGACGGAGCAGGAATTGTTGCCGATATAAATGTCCCTCTGAAATGGGACGGCAAAACAGGACAGGGAATTATCTGGAAAACGGAGATACCTCTGCCCGGAAAGAATTCACCGATAGTTTGGAATGACCGGATTTTCCTGTCCGGCGCCGACCCAAATCAGCAGCATATTTATTGTTTCGATGTAGCTAAAGGAAATATCCTCTGGACGGGGGACGTCAATGTGCCGACCCTGAAAAGCGACCAGAAACCGCTCAAACTCGGCGATGATGTCACTTATGCTCCTTCTACAATGACCACAGATGGTCAGCGCGTCTATGCAATATTTCCGACCGGTATGGTCGGCAGTTTCGATTTTACAGGCAATAAAATTTGGCAGAAGGATTTGGGCAAACCTGATAGCATGTACGGCTACGCCTGCTCATTGCTGATGTTCCGAAATCTGCTTCTGGTACAGTTTGACCAGGGGACAGAAGAAGAGCCAAAATCCGAGATGCTGGCAATAGATGGTTCAACAGGCAATTTCGCCTGGCGTAAAAAAAGGCCGGTAGGCAGCTCCTGGGCTACCCCGATAGTTGTCAATCATCAGGGCAAGAGCCAGTTGATAACATTAGGCAGCCCCTGGGTAATCGCCTATAATCCTGCTGATGGTACGGAATTGTGGCGGGTAAAATGTCTTTCCGGCGATATTGCAGCATCCCCGATATATGTTAATGAACTTGTATTTGTAATAGAACCGGATAAAAGGCTCATTGCCATTCGTCCGGACGGCAGAGGCGATGTTACAAATACGCATATTGCCTGGTTTGTTGAGGTAACCACTCCGTCAATCGCTTCACCGGTAAGCAACGGGAAATTTATATTCCTGCTTATGGGTGATTTGACGCTCGGCTGCTTCAATGCCTCAGACGGGGCGGGATTATGGCAGAAGGATATGGGAAAATTCTTTCAGGCCTCGCCGAGCTTGGTGGCGGACAAACTTTATTTGTTAAATGAAAAGGGAGAGATGTTCATCGTCGAAGCCGGCACCAAGTATAAAGAACTGGCTAAAAACCAGTTGGGCGAGGATTGTTTTGCAAGCCTGGCTTTTGTGAATGGTCGTATATATATACGCAGCGATAAGCATTTATTCTGCATCGGAGAATAAGTTTTAATGAACGAAATGGACCTGTCATTCGTAGAACGGGCGGTCGAAAAAATCGGCACGCAAAAAGAGAAAGTCCTCGAGCTTTTACAGGCCATACAGGCACACTACGGTTACCTGCCCGCAGAAGCTCTCGAACGTCTCTGCGAGTTGACGCAAATCAGCCCTGCTGCGGTGAGCGGTGTATCGAGCTTTTATGATATGTTCCGTCACCAGCCCGCAGGCCGATATACCATAAATGTCTGCGTAGGTACTGCCTGTCACGTCAAGGGCGGCGAGCGGGTCTATGATGCTTTCCTGCGGTATCTGAACATCTCCGCCGGGCAGGATACCGATGCGCAGAGACAATTTACCGTTGCGAAGATTGCGTGCCTGGGCTGCTGCACTCTTGCCCCTGCGGTGCAAATTGAAAAGATTACTTATGGCCATCTTACCGCTGAGACTGTTCCCGATGTCGTCAATGACTTCCTTAGGTATGAACAAGCACAGGCCGCTCAAAAAATCAGGCAGCCAAAAAGTCGCCCTGTCAAATCGGCGAATATACAGGGCGAGGTTCGTCTGGGCTTAGGTTCGTGCTGTGTGGCACGAGGCAGCGGTAGAGTCCGCCAGGCTCTGGAAGATGCCCTGGAGCAGACCGGGATAAAATTGACAATCAAGCGAGTAGGCTGCGTAGGTATGTGTCACCAGACACCGCTGGTAGAGGTTGTTTTGCCCGACAACAGGAATTTTCTTTATGCGCGGGTTCAGCCGGAAGATGCAAAAGCCATTATCACACGTCACTTTCCTGTACAGGGACCAGCCAGAAAGCTGGCAAATTCTGCTTCTGCAATCATCGACAGGATTCTGGTTGATAGCGGACGAGAGCCTGTCAGCCGGCATCAAATAAACGTTCGGGATGGGCAGGTGGCTGATTTTCTGCAAAGGCAGGTCTATATCGCCACTGAGCATCGCGGGCATATTGACCCGGTTGCTCTTGACGAGTATCTGCAATATGATGGTTTCAAAGCACTGCAAAGCTGTTTCAAAAAAAGCGGGCAGGAAATTATCGCCATTGTTGAACGCAGCGGATTGCGGGGCAGAGGTGGAGCCGGCTTTCCCACGCATTCAAAATGGTCTGCCGTTCGGGCGGCGAAATCAGAGAAAAAATATGTCGTTTGCAACGGCGATGAGGGCGACCCCGGCGCATTTATGGACAGGATGCTAATGGAATCGTATCCTTTCCGTATCATCGAAGGCATAACAATCGCTGCTTATGCGGTCGGGGCTGCCGAAGGCTACCTTTATATTCGAGCCGAGTATCCACTTGCCATAGAGCGGATAAGTAATGCGCTACAGACCTGCCGGGACAGAGGCTTGCTGGGTGATAAGAACCTGCAAAGCGGATTTTCGCTGTCGCTGAAGATTGTCCCCGGAGCCGGGGCATTTGTCTGCGGCGAGGAAACCGCTCTTATGGCCAGCATAGAAGGCAGGCGTGGAATGCCCAGGCTGCGTCCGCCATACCCTGCTCAAAGCGGACTATGGGGCAGGCCTACGCTTATAAATAATGTAGAAACTTATTGTGCTATACCCTGGATTATCCGCAACGGGCCGGATGCCTTTGCATCTTTGGGGACAGCCGGCAGCAAAGGGACAAAGGTCTTTGCCCTTGCGGGCAAAATCGCCAGAGGCGGATTGATAGAAGTGCCGATGGGCATATCAATAAGGCAGATTATCGAGGAAATCGGCGGCGGCATCGCAGGCGGGTTGAAATTCAAGGCTGTGCAAATCGGCGGGCCTTCCGGCGGGTGCGTGCCGGAAGAGCTGGCTCATACCTGTGTTGACTACGAAGCTCTGTTAGATGCAGGGGCAATGATGGGTTCAGGCGGTATGGTCGTTCTGGATGAGAGTGATTGTATGGTCGATATCGCACGGTATTTCCTGCAGTTCACCCAGAATCAGTCCTGCGGCAAATGTACCTTCTGCAGAATCGGCACAAGACGTATGCTGGATATCCTCGAACGTATCTGCTCCGGCCAGGGCAAAGAATCGGATATCGAACAGCTTGAACAGCTCGCCAGAACCGTGCAAAAGTCAAGTTTGTGCGGCCTGGGCAAAACTGCACCGAATCCGGTGCTTTCGACGCTGAAATATTTTCGCAATGAGTACCAGGCACATATCGAGAAGAGATGCCCAGCGGGCAGGTGCAAGGCACTTATTACTTACTCGGTAACAGACGACTGCATAGGCTGCACATTATGCGCCCAGCACTGCCCGGCTGATGCGATTGCGATGACGCCTTATCAGAAGCACGAAATCGACCCTGTCAAATGTATCCGCTGCGGGACATGCAAAAATATCTGTCCTGCCGGGGCGATAAAGGTTCAATAAATTATGCCAAGACTGAAAATAGATAATCGTGAAGTTGAAGTAGCCCAGGGCTCGACAATTCTCGACGCCGCCGGAAAGCTCGGAATCGAAATTCCCACGATGTGCTTTTTAAAGGGGCTTGAACCGGCGACAAGTTGTATGGTTTGTGTTGTAAAAGTCGAAGGTATGGCAAATTTTGTTCCTTCCTGCGGTATGGCTGCTGTTGATGGGATGGTTGTCCACAGCAACACAGAGGACGTCCTGCAGGCCCGCAAGGCAGCACTGGAACTTTTGTTAAGCGACCACCTGGGCGATTGTATGGGGCCGTGTCAGGTTACCTGCCCGGCTAAGATGAACATTCCTCTTATGCTCCGCCAGATTGCAGCAGGCAAACTTCGTGATGCGCTCGTTACGGTCAAGCAGGATATTGCGTTGCCTGCCGTGCTGGGGCGGATTTGCCCTGCACCCTGTGAGCGGGCGTGCAGACGAGCGGATTTTGACCAGGCAGTTTCAATTTGCCTTTTGAAACGTTATGTTGCTGATGTGGATTTAGCTTCAGCCAGGCCGTATCTGCCGGGCTGTAAGCCGGCACGCCATCAGAAAGTAGCCATTGTTGGCGCCGGGCCTTGCGGTCTGGCTGCCGCTTATTATTTGTCGCAGGATGGGTTCGCCTGCACAATTTACGATGCTCACGACAAGGCCGGCGGTATGCTGCGTTATGGCGTACCCCGGCAGGAGTTGCCCGAAGGTGTTCTCGATGCAGAAATTGCCGTAATCGAAAGGCTGGGTGTTAAATTTCAGGGTAATACTTTGGTTGGCCAAACTATATCAATAGAAGAATTACGCAGAGATTTCGATGCCGTATTTATAGCTAACGGAGATTCACCGCTTATCAGTAGCGACTTGTCCGGTGTTCCCTGTGTTTTTGCGGCATCCACCCCAAAGGGACGAAAGCTCGCCGTTAGAGCGGTAGCAGACGGCAAAGAAGCCGCCATAACCATCAGCGGTTATTTATCCGGTGGGACTGTAACCGGATCACGAAAACCTTTCAATATACGCATCGGCAAAGTAACTGAAGATGAGATGAAAATATTTCTTTCCGGCTGCAGCAATAAGCCTCGAAACGAGCCCGAACAAAATGGACAGGGGTTATCCAGCCGGCAGGCCGTTGAGGAATCGGCTCGCTGCCTGCACTGCGACTGCCGAAAGGCTGATTCCTGCAAATTAAGAAAATGCGCAGGTGATTATGATGCCCGGCTTGGCAAGTATAAATCGCAGCGTCGTTCATTTATACGGATTAGCGAACATCCTGAGATTATTTTCGAGCCGGGCAAGTGCATAAAATGCGGCTTGTGCGTGCAAATTACCGCCGGGGCAAGTGAGAAATTCGGCCTGGCATTTATCGGCAGAGGCTTCGATATGCAGACGGCAGTACCTTTCGGGGTGCCGATTACTGAAGCTCTCAAAACAACCGCAGCCAAATGCGCCCAGGCTTGTCCGACAGGGGCGATTTCGCTGAAAGATTAACATAAGAGCTCAAAACAGTTCAAAAACGGTTCAAAAAAGAGCTTAAAGCAATTTTTTTGTTGACGCTGATTGAAAAGTGTTTGTATATTTTAAATAGGTGATTGTATATTCTGCTGATTTTTTGGACAAAAAAACGGCAATGTTCAAAATTAGTTGCAGCATGGAGGTCTGTGCATTTTGAACGGCCAGCTATGAATATATTTACGTTATAAATACAGGAGGGGATGTATCGAATGGTTATTGTACCTATATCCTTTTTGCGCAAGCGAAGTCTTTCGCTAATCTCCCTGTGTATATGTACCGATAATTATTGGTATGATTGATGGTAACAAACGGTAAAAGTATTTATGTTAATGCACAATTGAAAGATATTGAAGAAGAAAATATAAATAGGTAGCAAAGGAGAATTTATGTATCGCAGGATTTTGTTCGCTGCTTTAGTGGGAATTTTTGGCTGTACCTCTCTTGTTGGGGCAGATACTCCTACGGTGGCTTTTACATCAACAAGTTCAAGCGGTGCGGAGGATGTTAATACCGTATTGCTGACGGTAAATCTTTCACAGGCATCTTCCCAGACCATTACTGTCAACTATGATGTAAGTGGAACAGCTTTGATAACAACCGATTACACACTGGATCCGGGGACGCTGACATTTGAGCCGAACGTTACAACACAAAATATAACATTAATAATTAACGATGACCCGTACGATGAAGATAGTAAAACAGTAATAGTTACTTTGAGCAGTCCGACCAATGCTACGTTGGGAACTAACAAGACCTATACTTATACAATTCTTGATAATGATGACCCTCCCCGAGTGTATTTTCCTCCTTACCCTTATAACGAACCAAGCGGCTTAGAGAGTACAGGTCTTGTACTTTTGAGACCTTGGCTTTCTGCCCAGTCCTACAAACAGGTAAAAGTCAGCTATTCGGTAACAGGCGGAACAGCCGAGGGAGGCGGTGTGGATTATACTCTGACTTCAGGCACTCTGACATTCCAGCCGGGAGTTACTGGTAGCGTAAATATTTATATTCTAATAACGGTAATAAATGACACATACGGAGAAAACGATGAAACTATTATTGTATCATTAAGCAACCCTATCAACGCCACTGTTGGGACCGACGGTACCTTCACCTATACAATCATGGACGATGGTGATGCGGCCACAATATCATTCCCGGAAACCAGCTCCAGTGGCCCTGAGTCTGAAACAGAGGTTTCTATTCCGGTTCAACGCCTGCCCGGCCGTGATGAAACTTCAACTGTCAACTACTACTTAATAGGCGGCTCGGCGTCCTTATTCGATGATTATACCATCGAAGGTACCGGAACACTAACCTTCGAGTCAGGCGAAACAACACAATATATTCCATTAACGATTGTGAATGATGGCGTGCAGGAGCAGGACGAAACGATTGCAATAGTATTAAGTGAACCGACTATTGCTCAATTAGGTCCTGATGACTATCTTACCTATATGTACACAATAATTAACGATGACGATACGAGCAGTCCTTACATGCACGGCAATATACCTGAACCTAATATTTCCCAGGTTGCGAGAAATACCGCAATTCAGCTATACATCGCAGACCAGCAGGTTGCCACTACGAGCGGAGTGGATATCAATACCGTGCAGATTATGCTCGGAGAAGAAGTGATTTATGACGGCAGTGAAGCAGAACCTAACGGAACCTATACCTCATCGCTGGGTATATGCAGCCTTAGCGGTACGGAATCAGATTACAAGTTTGTTTTTCAGCCTTTCGCTTTGTTCGACTACGAGCAAAGGGTAAATGTCTCTGTCTATGCGGAGGATAAGGCAGGTAATTCTGTCGAAAAGAATTACCATTTCTACACTGCGATGCGGTCGTTTGGCAAAAATGCAAAAGTCAACACGGATATCGATAAAATTGACAAGGACCACCCGACTACTGCGGTGGATTCTTCAGGCAATATCCTGGTCGTCTGGGACCAAACCACTACAGAAGGCGATACGGATATTTATATCGGATGGCTTATCAATGGCAACAACTATTTCAGTATGAGCCGGCCCGTGTACGGTGACCCCAACATGCAGAGCTATCCTGTTATTGCCGTTGATAATAGTGACACTTTTTATGTTGCCTGGCAGTATAGAGCAGCCGACAGCCCCTGGGATATATACGTCTCCCATTCATCTAATGGTGTGGAATGGAGCGAACCCATACTGGTTAATGTTGGCGACCCGAATAACGATAGCAATCAGACAAATCCGTCCATTGGAATTGATATTCTGGAGCCATATACTATCTATATCGCTTATCAGGATGACAGGGCGGGAAACAGCGATATCTGGATTGCAACATCAACAGACGGGACAGACTGGACTGAGACACAAATAACAAGTAATACAGCCGAACAAACAGAGCCGGTCGTGGGCGCTGCAGACCCGTATAATACTGCTTATGTCCTGTGGAAAGATGCACGCAACTCATCAGACAGCAATGATATATATATGGCAGCAGAATCAGGTGGCTGGGAGGAGATGAAAGTAGTTGGCGGCTCTACAAATGATTACTCGGCAGCTACGGCAGTATACCAATATGCACACCTGCTGTGGGCCAGAAGTAACGGCAGCTTTAGTGATATTCTGTACGGCAATGATGCTAATGGCATACCTGTTGCCGGCATCGGTATCACCGATGAAACAAATATCACCGTCAGTGAGCCGACGATTGCACTGAAAGATATGGAAAGTTTCACAAAGGTATTCGCAGCCTGGACAGATGGACGCAATGTCAACAAAAACACTGATACGGATATTTATTTTACTGAGAGCGGTTCATCAGGATTTTTAGACAGGCATAATATCCTGGTTAATGATGATACCGGAACAAAGGCCCAGTCGAGTCCTGTGATTAATGCGGATATCAACGGTAATCCGTATATAGTCTGGGTGGATACCAGAAGCGGCAATAAGGATATTTATTATGCAGGAGCAACTTCCGTTGATAGTACACTGCCGACTACGGTTGAAAATGACGGTAATACGATAACTGTGCAATGTTCTACGGATGAAAATTTGAAAGTTGTAATCCCTGTGGCGGCTCTGCCTGCCGGCTATGATGCCAATAATATTACTATAGCGCCGGTGCTGAATCCGCCGGCTCTGCCAACCGGCGGTTTTGGAGACTGTTATGATTTCGGTCCGAGCGGACTGACGTTCAGCCAGGCAGTTACGATAACAATACCCCACGATGTAAATGAATGCCCGGGCCTGCCGGTTTATAAAGCGTACTGGTACAATACAGCAACCGGCACATGGAGTCAGACCGGCATTTCCAATGTTCAGCATCATACGCTGTCAACAACGCTCCATACCGTGAGCTTCGAGACCACCCACTTTACCGAATTTTGTGTTTCTTCTACCTCTGAAACCAGTGATAACACAGGTGGTGGTGGTGGCGGCGGCGGGGGTTGTGCGATGTCGAATTATCCGAATGGTCAGGAAGACATCATTGGATTCTTTGTGCCTTATGTAATTCTTCTTATGACGTTACTGTTAATCAGCTATCTGGATGCCCGCAAACGAAACGTTAAGCATAATTGCTGATTAACATTATACTTACGAAGATATATGGTGCGTGCATCCGGCAATGATATCTATTATCGCCGGATGTACTTTTTAGGGCAGAAATATTATTGGGAAAAAGGTAAGATACATCACTTCTTTAACCAAGGCCTCTCTTTTCCGGGAGATGGTATTGGTGACAATCGTTTCTGTTGGGCTGATAAAGTTCATTCTGATTAGCTCAAACAATTCTGCAACCGGCTGGGCTGCTCCGTTCGTGTTTCTCCTGGCAGCGGTAGTACCGACACTTATACGAGGAAAAAGCCTTGGAGATATTGGTTTTCAGATGGTGTCGCCAAAACTATTGTTATGGAATCTCTGCGGCGTTTCTCTGATTGTGTTCCCAGCTCTTTTTGGCGGTGTTTTATTGCAGAGATATTGCAATCTTCCGCTGCCATTGAGTCCGGCTATCCCGCAGAAACGATGGTTTGTCTGGATTGTTTATCAGTTTCTCTTTGTTGCGATTTCTGAAGAGACCTTTTTCAGAGGTTATGTGCAGAGTAATATACTCCTGCTGCTGA
>CAZYWY010000038.1:0-5093 GCA_964651605.1 uncultured Pirellulales bacterium
CGTTGGACAATGAATCTTCTTGGAGCCAGCAAGAATTTTGATCCCCCCGAACAGGAAGTCGTGGTAGTTACTTCCATTGCGACTCTGACAGGTGAATTGCGACATCTCAGCGAAATTGTGCCAGATGAGAACGCCGGAAAGACAGCCTCTGATGCCGATAAAATTAGCGGGGTGATTGTCGAATGCCGGGACTCTACTCAGGAAACGTTCAGGGCCCGGCAGATGTGGTTCGCCAACTATCCAGCAACCGGCTGGACCGGGTCGTACTATACCTCAGAATGGCCGTTTCAGTGGTGGCCGGAAGAATCAATTGATATCGTTAGAGACCAAAGCAGTGAACGAATGAGCGTGAATTTGTCGAAGCTAGCCTCAATCGAAGTACTCGGAAACTATACATCAAGGCGACTCCGCTTTAAGTCTCTTGAAGGCAACGAATTGATAGGCACCCATTTCTCAGAGGTGTTGAACGAGGATAGAAAGCACGGTCCATCCAAATGGAAACACGAAGACGAAGGCATTCTGCTGAAATTAGAGGATGACCTTTTTGTGTTCCTTCCTTTTCTATCCATTAACAAGATATCCTTTCCACAATAAATAATGAGTCTTTGACAGCCCACTAAATCAGATTGTCTCATCCAGAAAAACCTGCTTGGATGATGGAAGGATCGAATATACAACCAACAGGTACTGTAAGGCAGAATCGCTGCTTTGTGGAATATGGGATGATAGGGTTCTTAAAATTACGAGCAGTGATACGACTGAATATCAAACGATAATCCGTTTCTGATTGTCTTATAACAAGTATTTAGGAGAATGGAATTATGAAAAGCGATAAGGTAAAAAAGGGTTTCGAGCGTACCCCGCATCGTGCATTGCTGCACGCCTGCGGCGTCAGCGATAGCGATATGAATAAGCCGTTTATCGGCGTAGCAAACAGCTTTTGCGAAATAGTACCCGGACACGTTCATCTTAACAAGGTAGCCCAGACAGTTAAAAAAGCAATCCGTCAGGCAGGCGGTGTGCCTTTCGAGTTTAACACAATCGCAATCTGCGACGGCATTGCTATGGGGCATACCGGTATGAAATATTCCCTCCCCTCCCGTGAAATCGTAGCCGACTCGGTTGAGTCTATGGTGCTCGCACACTGCTTCGACGGCCTGGTCTGCATCCCCAACTGCGACAAAATCATACCGGGTATGTTGATGGCAGCGGTAAGGCTGAATATCCCGACTATATTCGTCTCAGGCGGACCAATGGCAGCCGGCAAAACAAAAGACGGCAGAACCGTTGACCTCATCAGCATCTTTGAAGGAGTGGCGGAATTTAACGCTGGTAAAATAGGCAAGGCGGAACTAACAGAGCTTGAACATACCGGCTGCCCGACCTGCGGAAGCTGCTCAGGAATGTTCACGGCAAATTCGATGAACTGCCTCTGTGAAGCGGTCGGAATGGCCCTGCCGGGCAACGGAACGATTCTGGCGGTGGACCCGAAACGTCAGCAGCACTATATAGACAGCGGCAAACAGATTATGAAACTCGTCGCAAAGGATATAAAGCCGCTCGATATCATAACCGAAAAATCGCTGGACAACGCCTTTATTCTCGATATGGCTATGGGCGGCTCAACAAATACCGTGCTGCACGGCCTGGCGGTCGCCAATGAAGCAGGCATCAAATACGACCTTAAGCGAATAAATAACATCGCATCCCGCTGCCCGAATATCTGCAAGGTCTCGCCCTCCAGCGAATATCACGTTGAGGATGTCGATGCAGCAGGCGGGATTAGCGCTATAATGAAGGAAATCAGCAAAATTCCAAATCTGCTCAATACCGACTGCCTGACTGTAACAGGCAAAACAATCGGCAAAAACATAGCCAGGGCCTCGCTCAAAAATCACGATGTGATTAGGCCGCTCAAAAATGCCTATTCCGAAACCGGCGGACTGGCGATTCTTACAGGCAATCTCGCCCCGAAAGGCGGCGTAGTTAAAACCGCCGGCGTTGCAGAAAATATGCTGACGCATAAAGGCCCTGCTGTGATTTTCAACAGCCAGGAAGAGGCCTGCGAAGGAATCCTCGCCGGCAAGGTCAAGGCGGGCAATGTAGTTGTCATTCGCTGCGAAGGCCCGAAAGGCGGGCCGGGTATGGTCGAGATGCTAAATCCCACAAGCTACATTATGGGCGCAGGCCTGGGCGATTCCGTTGCCTTAATTACCGACGGCAGGTTCAGCGGCGGCACAAGAGGCGCCTGCATAGGCCACATCAGCCCCGAAGCGGCTGTCGGCGGCCCAATCGGCCTGCTCAAAAATGGTGACATTATCGAGATTGACATCCCCGCCAACAAAATCAATGTTAAACTCTCAACAAAAGAGCTGGCTGAACGAAAGAGGAAATGGAAAGCCCCGAAACCGAGAATAACAAAGGGATATTTAGCAAAATACGCCACTATGGCTACCTCCGCCGATACCGGAGCAGTGCTGAAGTGGTAAAATATTGTATTAAGTTTGCGCCTGCGATATCGCCCTTTTGACAAGTTCGTTCAAGCCGAGTTTCGCCGCCCATTTATATATATACTCATAATCAAGGTTTTTTCCCTGAACGGACAAGACACTTAATACATCCGACCACTGACGTTCTGATATGCAACCGGCCTGATTGTACCATCGCAGCTTCAGCAGGATAATATCTTCAGGTGAAACAAACGATAAAGGCTTTTCATTAAAATCGCCAAGCTCTATCTTTCTGCCTCTTGCCAATAGCTGCCTTTCAAAATCATCATTCCCTGCAATGAATATATCCATCTTAAAAGTAGTCTCAAAATGGATAATATTAAAGCTGCCGCAGGATTCTAATGCCTGATACATTGTCTGTTCACTGATGTAGAAATCATCCTTCAGCATATTATAGAGCTTATCAGCCACAGTGGAAAATGGCTGGACTGTCATATCCGTATCCTGAGTAAAACGAACCTCTCCATAAATCGAACTTGCCTTGGAACCTCCAATAGCATAAGAGATATCGAGCTTGTCAAAGACGTCTGTGAGTCTTTGTATCACCTGCAGTTCCTGAATATCATCCATTCTTTATGTTCCCTACAAGATTTGTTCTGGATTTGCCTACAGATGCGGTTTTTTCGGTATTTCTCGGATTTTCATCTCTGGAGTGGCGTTTCCATAAACTTCATTATAGAGTTTTTCGCCGAGCAATTTTTTTCTCCAGATTTGTTTTACTTGTTCCTCAGTTGCCAACGGATTTAACATCCTGATACCAGTTATTGCAAGCACCCGCCCCATCCGGCAGGCATCAAGCACAAGCCTGAATTTTTTTGCAGGTGACATTCTGCGATACAAATCATATTGAACATCGCGGATATATTTGGGTGTATCATTTATGGTCATCGCAGACGAATCCTTATCAATGGTATTTCAACAGCCGATGAAGGGACTTGAACCCTTAACCCCGGCTTTACGAAAGCCGTGCTCTACCGTTGAGCTACATCGGCAAATATAGGACGATTGTAACAACTGCCGGCCTGTTTGTAAATAACCGCAGCACTATTCAATAAAAGGTTGATGGATATATGAGTTAATGAGTATATAAGTTACTACCCATCTACTCTTCTACTGATTAACCTTTTTATTTATTGACCTGCCTTGTAAATTTTTTGTATAATATATATGTGGGTATTGTGCTATAGATTCTGTATCAGAAAAGAAAGGGCGTAATTTTGTACAAAATCTTTATGCTTATTTCTGTGCCGGTTTTGCTTATCGGCTGGTTCGTGTACTGGCTTTGGGACAAGAAAATGACCGAGATTGAAAAGAGCCGACCCAAGCCGGTCTCGCAACGCCTGCAAAAGACCAAAAACGAGGTCTCGGACTGGGCCAAGAAAATGGCTGAATTCCAGCCACCCAAGAAAAAAACCCCGTCCGAACCTAACCAGCAGCAGGATAAACCAGAATAATAGCCCCTTTCGGCAAACCTCTTTTTTCAAACAATCCTGCGCTATTGTTCCAATGTTTCTATAAGCTATTTGCGCTCCCTTTTTTTACATACTTTTTACTTTGCTCAGACATTCAGTTGCCTGATAATAAGGTTACTATATATTATAAAGCAGAAACAAGGAGTTAAAATTATGAAACGCTATACCATACTATTTTCTTTCGTTATGATGGCGACTGTTATCGGGTTGTTTTCCTGTCAAAAAAGCACGGAAAAAATTGACCTTTTTTATCCATCACCGGCAAGCACTCTCAAATACCTTAGCAGAACTATTTATGAGAATCCAGACGCCAGCATAGATTTGACACAATTTGAAGCAGACATACGTAATTCTCTGGCTACTACCAGCAAGCCTAACGCATGGCAAAATCTTGACCCTAACATTACCGTTGAAGAGTACAAAAGACTAACGACCGTAAAGCTGGCCCAGATTTGTTTTTCAACAGGTCTTTTGACTCGTTACTTAATAGCTTATGACAAACCTATCTACGCCTTCAGTATGGTAAAAGTTAGATTCCCATGCTTCGCTGAGCTTTTCGAGCGAGACGATTTATGGCAGGGCGTATTGGAGGCTTATCCTTTGTATGCAGCGGGTTTGGACCCGAAAGGTGAGCCAAACAAAGTAATAGACTCTGTAATGGGGCTTAATAATCTTCCCTTGATATTCCAGCATCCGAAGATGTGTGGGCAATTAAAGGGCAGAGAAATTATGTTTGTTTGTGCACAATTTGAAGCTCTGAAGAAAATTCGCTCGTATATTAAAAACGACGCTGACAGCTCCACAACCTCCTCTACAACATTTTTCAGCGTAACTACTCCGATTTCTCTTGTAAATCACAGCCTTGTATTTATGCAAAAAGTATCCCCTGACAAGTCTGCATCAGCAGTAGAAGCTATTTCCAGGCTGCGATTATCCAAAAAGACCAAAATGGGCGAAGTGAAAAAATATATGGATAACTGTATCTCCGAGATTCAGCAGTTTTTAGATTCAAACCAAAAATCAAGCTGAAACACTAATACGCCGAGCAAAGTTTGCGTTATAAACATAGTTTTTCAGCTTTTCAACAAGAAAATACTTGACATTATAGGAC
>CAZYWY010000038.1:5193-9901 GCA_964651605.1 uncultured Pirellulales bacterium
CGAAAAGCCGAATATCAACACTGCTCAGGCGGTTTTCTCGGCATTTTGTTAAGGCTCTTGTATTGCTGAAGCAGGCTCAAAGCGTCTCGAGAGGAGGTGATAAACAACAAGGACGGTTTTTAAAAGTGAAAGGAGTTCACGATGAAATGGAGTTCGTCTTTAGTTTTAGCGCTGATTCTCTGCCTTTATTGTACAGGTTCTTCCGAAGGTTATTCTTCATATCCGTATCCCCTCTGGTCGCCTTATGCCTTCGGCCTGGTTTGCAGCGGCGCTGAATATTCCCCGTATGCCTTTGGCATAGGCAGTAATGGATTAGTCCCAGACGGTCTAAGCTACAATCCTTATGCCTTTGGGACCAGCAGTAACGGATTAGTCTCAAGTAATCTAATCTACAATTCTTATGCCTTCGGGGTTGGCCGTAACGGCCTTATATCCGACTGCACCGCCTTTTATCAGCCGTATTGCGGCTGTCGGAGAGGTTACCAATCCTGCGGTGATTCGTTACAACGATACCAGCCTGTTGCTGCAGTAAGTATCTACCCGCGAAACGACAGGGCAAAAATAAGGCAGCAGGAACAGCGCAGCAAAAACTTCACACCGGGCGGCCAGGGGGTCATCAGCTCATACTTAAAGAGTAAAGGTATAAATTTCAGGACAGACAGAATCCTGCGAATCGAAGACCGGCTCATAAGCGTAAATTATCTGCTGCAGGACTGCAATGTGATGATAAAATACTGGAACCCTGCGGAGATATTGGCGCTCGAAAACCAGAGCAACAGCGCAAAAACCTGCTATCAGAATTACCTTCAATCATGGCAGCAGTATGTCAGCGAATTTCGTGCCGCTGGCGGACACGTCCTGCAAATAATCGCCTGTGATGACGAGGAAATTATGGCTAATCTGCGGGAGATTGAAGAACCAGGCAGCGAGTAAGTTTTGAGTGTTGAGTGTTAAGTTATGAGTTGATTGAAAACTCAAAACTGACCCGCCGCCCCGACTCGCGTCGGGAGACGCGGGGGCAGGAAACTCATAACTCAACACTATTCGGATGAACCGCCGTAAATAAAACGTACCTGCCCGATATTGGGGATAATAGCGAACGGAAATTTTGGGTAAGGTTTGAATCCGCTGGGCCAATAGACGAAAAGGGCCTTTCCCACGAGGTAGTCACGCGGGACAATACCGGCACGGTAAGGTGACAGGCCTTTGTTGGGTTTGCCTTCCTGTTTCCACCATCTGCCGTCTTCGCTGTTTGGGCTGTTGTCGCCAAGCATGAAAAATTCATCCTTATCAAGCAACAATGGATTTTCCTGTGTTGCCCTGCCGAATCCGTTTTCCACAGATTGTGCCTCTGTGTAGTGAATATCTCTGAAAATCGCCACGTGAGAAATATTCATTTTTCCTGCGCCGAAGATTTTCACACGAGGTTCCACTTTTTCCGTGATTTGCCCGGCGTCCTGCCAGCCAGTACCCAAATCAAAGGTCAGCTTTTCACCGCCATATTCAAAAATCAGTTGATGGTCAATGTTCGCAAACTTCACAAGCGTCAGAGCGGACTTTTTATTTTCAATCGGTGTAATTGACATGGAAGCAAGTTGTTCGGTCTGCCCATTATTGTTGTTTCTTGTTATGACCATCTGTCCCGTAAAATCGACCCAGGCGCTGTAATCGGTCCTGTACTTGCCCAGCGTGATGCCTATGCAGCCGGAGTTGGCTATTGTCGTGCAATAGAAACGCACCATAAGGTCGCTGCAAATCGGCATCTTTGGATACCACTGAACATCGTCATAAGCATAGGCGGTTCTGAAATCGTTGCCGACCGAGCTGTCATAGACCATCGTGCTGACAGCATCGGCAGCGCTTTCGAGGGAAAACTGTGTAGGATTGGACGAGTCTGTTTTCCACTGCGAGTCACTGTCGATTGTGAAGGGCTGATTCCAGCTATGGCCATTGAACGATTCAAGGAACGGTTTGACGGGCTGATAGTCATTGTCATAGACCGGCATCCAAAGCTCATCCTGCACTTTCAGCGGTTTGCGCGCAATTTGCCCATTGATATAGATGTCCCCATCTATTATCTCCACTTTTTCGCCTGGAAGACCAACAAGTCTTTTAATATAATTCACCGCCGGGTCTGTAGGGTTCTTGAATACGACAACATCCCACCTTTTAGGCTCAAAGAACTGATAGATACACTTTAGCACAAGAATGCGGTCGCCATTTGCCACCGGCATCCGCTCGCTCCTGGCATGGTCTTGATAATAGCCGCAGTTCGGACAGCGGGTGTAGTAAGGAGGCTTTTGCACCTGACTCACTCCTGGTGGAACCGCTTCTGCCGGAATAGTATCTTCAAGAAGCCCATAATTTGATGGTACGAATCCGTACTCGTATTTATACCCGCACTGCCGGCAGCAAAGCCGGAAATGCGCCCCCCGCAGGGTATCTGCCATACTGCCTGTGGGTATTCGGAAGGCCTCCATTACGAACGCCCTGAACACGAATGCCAAAATAAAGGCGGTTATCAGCCATTCCAGAGTATTTGCAATTTCACTTGCCCTGTCCTTCTTGTGATGAACAGGTTTTACCTGTCTCTTATTTTCGTTTTCTTCCTGAGACATCGCCATCATCTACTGCCTGTTTTTCGTTCCTGCTGCATAAAACGCTGATTATGCCTAAAAATCCCTTACAGTCAACAAACAAATCTGCCTGCGGGAGGTTTTTTCAGACCCGGCAACAGATTTTCTAAGACAAAATTTTTTTATTTAAAAATTTGCTTGCCCGCTCGAAGTCTTTATTGTATAGTAAGTTGTGAATTTTTTATTGTTGGCGGATACACGCGATATATCGATGGGTAGAAAAATGACTATTCCTTGATATTCAGCGGTTGTATTGAAAGTGGTGTTTTTTTCATAGATGCTCTTTCCCGAAATGAGGTATTTTATGGCTACAATAACCAAGAAAGAACTTATCGACCGTATTGCTGAAAACACACAGGCAAAAAGAACAACAGTAAAGTGCATTGTGCAGGCATTTCTTGATGAGATAATAACGGAGCTGGGTAACAATAATCGTCTGGAATTTCGCGATTTCGGTGTTTTTGAAACCAGGTCCAGAGCCTCAAGAATCGCTCAAAACCCCAAAACTCTCGAGCGAGTTAACGTACCGGCAAAGCGAACGGTAAAATTTAAAATGGGCAGGGTAATGCGGGAAAGCCTGGATTCCAAGACTGTAAAGTCAACATGAAATAAATGAAATATTTAAATAAAACACCGGCCTGCGGCGCTAAATATCAAATCATCTCTATATGCCGTCTGTTTGGATTTGGTGCTGTGTGCCGTGCATAGTGCAGTTTGAGTGAGTTGGTCAGGTAGTGCAAAAAGGAGCTTTTTATGTCAGACGGGAAAGTCAAGTGGTTCAATCCAAAAAAGGGCTATGGATTCATCGCTACAACAGATGGTCGTGATATCTTCGTCCATTATTCGAGTATTTCAAGTAATGGATATAAAACTCTTGCGGAGGGTGATTCGGTTACATTTGACGTAGTCGAGGGAGACAAAGGCCTGCGGGCTGAAAACGTTGTTGCCAAATTAGCCTAGGCCAGCAAATAAAAGTCGCAGGGTTGTTGTGTGCAAAGACAGAAGGGAAAGGGAGGGGAGATTAAACATTTCTTTTTTCATTCCCTTATTGCTTGGTACAATCCGAAAAGGTATTATAGCAACCTGGTGCTCCTGTGTTACCGATTTGCATCGTGATTCTTTGGCATCGGCACAGGAGGCATACTATTAAAATACAGGTGGTTTTTTTTCGGGCAGATGAAAAGCTATGATTACCGGTGAACATCATTCCAGTCTGGACTGCAGCGTTCTGGTGCTGAACAGACATTATATGCCCATCCGTATAGTAGGGGCAAAGCGGGCGTTTTCTCTGCTGTGGCGACAGCTTGCCGAGGTCGTTTCCCTGGAGGACGGACAATATTCAAACTACAACTTTCAGAGCTGGTGCGAGGTCAGCCAGCTTCGGCATACGTTCCAGCCGGACTGCCACGACTGGATTACAACCGTAAATTTCTATATCGCCGTGCCGCGAATCATCAGACTGCTGTGCTACGACAAGCTGCCTCGTAACGAGGTAAAATTTAATCGCAGAAACATCTTCGCACGCGACAAAAACAAATGCCAGTATTGCGGGAAAAAATTCCCTACAAGCGAACTGTCGCTCGACCATGTCGTCCCGCGCAGTCTTGGCGGCAGGTCAACGTGGGAAAATGTCGTTTGTGCGTGTCCCGCCTGCAATGTCAAAAAAGGCAATCTCTCACTCAAACAGGCTGGTATGAAGCTAATCCAGCAGCCACTGAAACCCAAACACAATCCGCTGGTTCATATCCATCTTGGCCATGAGCGTTACAGAAGCTGGAAGCAATTCCTCGACCACGCATACTGGTCGGTCGAGCTGAAATGACAAACCTCGCTCAGTGCAGCAATTTTAATCGTCAGGGCTTTCCCGGATATTCCCGTTAAGGTTTTGTTTTTCGGACAGCTCCACCATTCCCATCAAGGCAGCCCGTTTCAGCAGCTCCACCAGGTTTTCAGCACCAAATTTGTCCATAATACGCGAACGATGCACCTCAATCGTCCGCAGCGACCGATGTAAAATGGACGCTATTTCCTTGCTGCTTTTACCCTCGGTAATCATCTTTAAGATTTTCTGC
>CAZYWY010000039.1:0-9878 GCA_964651605.1 uncultured Pirellulales bacterium
TCAAATCCAGCAGTGACACCGAAATCATCATTCACATGCTGGCAAAACCCTCGCATCTGAGCATGTCCGACCCCCTGGCGCACGTGCTAAGTCACCTTCAGGGTGCTTTCTGTCTGCTGTTTTTGTTTGACGACCGCATAGAGGCTGTACGCGACTCGTATGGCATCAGGCCGCTGTGCATAGGCAAAACCGAAGAAGGTGCATTCGTCGTCGCCAGCGAAAACTGCGCCCTTGAGGCCATATCAGCTCATTTTATCCGTGAGATACTGCCGGGCGAAATCATTACGCTGGACAAGACCGGCATGCACAGCAGATTTTTTGTCCCGCAGGACCAAATTCACCCGGCGCATTGTTTGTTCGAGCATGTATATTTCGCCAAGCAGACCAGCACAATTTTCGGCCAGAATGTTCATTTATTCAGGAAAAAACTCGGCAAACAGGCCGCCATAGAGCATCCGGTCGATGCTGATGTTGTTATCCCCGTGCCGGATTCCGGCACTTCCGCCGCCATCGGATATTCCGAGCAAAGCAAAATTCCCTTCGATATGGGAATGGTGCGAAGTCACTATGTCGGCAGAACTTTCATATCTCCAAAGCAGCGGCAAAGAGAGCTGGAAGTCAAGCTCAAGCTGTCGATTGTCAGCGAGGTTATCCGTGGCAAACGCATCGTTGTTGTCGATGATTCCATCGTTCGCGGCACAACAACCCGCACCGAAATCATGGCGCTGCGTCAGGCCGGCGCAAAAGAAATCCACATGCGGGCAAGCTGTCCCCCGATACGATTCCCCTGCTTTTATGGAGTGGACTTTCCCACAAAGGAAGAACTGCTGGCCAACAACCGCAGCATCGAGGAAATCAGGGACTTTCTCGATGTTGATAGCATAGGTTATGTCAGCCTTGAAGGGCTGCTTGCCTGTGCGGACCTGCCCGCGGATAATTACTGCACCGCCTGCTGGAGCGGCAAATACCCCATTCCGGTCAAATTCTCCGTCAATAAATTCTCACTCGAACGATACCAGCTACAGATGTTCGACGAACAGGACACATAATAAATGGGCAAGGAAAAATGTATCAGTTATGAGCAGTCGGGCGTCAATATTAATGCCGGTGACATTGCGGTCGATAAAATCTGGTCGCATCTTAGGGACACTTACGGACCTCGCGTGATTGACATTCCCGGCGGCTTCGCAGGCCTGTTCCGCCTCGACTATGACGAAAAACTCTTCAAAAAAAATTACCGCAATCCCGTCCTTGTCGCCTGCACTGACGGAGTCGGCAGCAAGGTCCAGCTCGCCGCCGCCACGAAAAAATTCGACACCGTCGGCATAGACCTGGTGGCGATGAGCGTCAACGATATGCTCGTAGCCGGCGCCGAGCCGCTGTTCTTTCTCGACTATGTCGCCGTCCATACCCTCGTACCGGATATGATTGCCGACATCGTCAAGGGCGTCGCCGCAGGCTGCACACAGGCCGACTGCGCTCTGCTGGGCGGCGAAACCGCAGAAATGCCCAACACCTACAAAGAAGGTGACTTCGACCTGGCTGGTTTCGCTGTCGGTGTGGTCGAACGTGACAAAATCATCTCTAAAGAACTCGTTGCACCGGGCGATGTGATTCTCGGCCTGGCATCGAGCGGCTTGCACAGCAACGGCTACGCCCTGGCAAGAAACATCTGCCTTAAAAAACTCAAACTCAAACTGACCGACACAATAGACGAGCTTGAAGGAAAAGTTCTCGCTGATGTGCTTCTGGAGCCAACCATCATTTACGTGCGGGCAATAACGAAACTGCTGCACAGCTACAAAGTCAAACGTATTGTCCACGCAATGGCGCATATCACGGGCAGCGGGCTGCCAGGCAATGTCCCCCGCGTGCTGCCGGAAAACTGCGACGCCCTGATTAAAAAATCGAGCTGGCCCAGACCGGCGATTTTCGATTTCCTTCAGTCAAAAGGCCCCGTCGAAGAACAGGAGATGTTCAATGTCTTCAATATGGGCATCGGCTTTGTGGTTGCTGTGGCGCCAGATTTTGCCGACTCTGTCGCTAAAAAGCTGACCAAAAATGGACATAATGTGTACAAAATCGGAAAAGTAACCGCAGGCTCAGGCAACGTCATCCTCAAATAATCCGGCTCGATTTATTACCGATGCAGATAAAAAGCTACATCCGTTTCACTGCGGCAATATTGATATACGGCTGTCTCGCCTGTTATCTTTATCCTGAGCAGCTTAGCTTCTCCCACAAACTCAGTTTCCTGCTGCCATTCAATTCTGTTATTGCCGCTGTCGGCTGTTATATTCTCAGCCGAAGATGGGTCAGCGGTTTTATCGAATCCCTGCTGGCTGGTGCCCTTTTCGGCTTCGGGCCATACTTCCTGAGCCTGGCAAAATTCCACCCCGCCGCCGGACTTCCTGCCGCTCTTATGCCCTGGTGTTTTCTGCCATCCGCCTACGCCGCAAAATTCAACAAAAAATGGCTCAGCATCCCGGCAAGCCTTTTGCCTTTTCTGGCTATGGTTGTCTTTTTCAGCCTGACTGCAAAACTTAGGCTTTTTGTCGCCCCGCTGAAAATATCTTTCAGCAGGTACGACATGCTCGGCTTTTTTACGCCGCTGCTGGCCACATATAAAGGATATAACTTGTCCGGTTTTTACCATATCCCGCTGGCCGGTCTGGTTTTCGGCCTTTTTATGCTCGTCAAAGCCCGACGATTCGGCGTCCTGCTGATTGTCGCAGCCGCTGTAACGCTGGCCTTTTATCCGCGAATCAACATCTATCTGCAAATCTGTCCCCTGCTCTGGCTTGCCATACCGATGCTGTGCGGCTCGATAATTGTCGGCGTCGGCCTGCAGGGCTTCATCTCCTCCGGTGCTGCCGACAGAAAGTGGATATTATATATCGTCATTATTATGTGTGCAGCCGCAATTGCATCGCTTCTGCTGGCGACAAAGTTATTCCAGATATTCCTGTCGCTGGGCGACCGTTATGCAATTCTGCTGTGCAAAGATGCGATGTTTTACATCCTCGGTGCTGTCGCTGCGGGCATAGTCTATTTTATCAACTCTACGGGCGTTCGGCTGCACTGGGTTCGACTGGCAATTTTAACCTGTGCGGTCTGCCTGGATGTCCTGTTCACCGCAGGTTACATCATAGGCACGATACTATAAGCCGGCGGGGAATATCTCACGTTCGATTTGGCCCAGGTAAAATCTGCCGTCACCCCGCACGAAATTCAGGATTGTATCGAGCTGGCTTTCGACGTGCTGCTTTTCGCCGCTGACCACCGCCATGCCGATGACAGCTATGGTCTTTTCATCCTGCCTGTCGATTTCAGCCACCGATGCGTTGAATCGGCTTTTGATATGCCCTATGAGGCTTTTGACGATGCTTCTTTTGCCCTTGAGGCTGTCAACGCCCTGAAGGTGAATATTTATTTTCATCACGCCGATAAGCATACCGGATACATATGATTATCTAAAACAATCCATTCGTATCTTTACTATTCAGCAGAGTCAGCAAAACTTTCAGAGACAAGTTTGGTTACATCTTTCATTAAATCATCAGGTATAATACCTATAATATCAGGGATTTTATGTTTATCTATAGTCCACAAACGACCACATCGTACAGTAGTACTATGTGGTAATCCTGTCCTTGAAAATTGGGAATATCTTTCAGAAATCACTACATCGTAGCTTCGTGGATGTTTGACATTTGAACTGCTTGTTGTAAAAGCAACAATTATCTCTGGATATTTCTGATTAAAAGTAGAATTCGATACAACAACCGGAAAACGAGATTTAGTTTTCTCAGAATCAGAGTATTGAACTTCGGCACGTATAATATGACCTGGCGACAAGTTCCATTGCTGATTCACTATATCTACTCCACAGTACCATTAAACGGTTCCGACCAATCTTCATCCTCGGGAGCTTCTAATCCACGTTCAATTTCTTCTCGGCGGGTCGGAGCTATATCAAAGCTCAGGCACCTTCTGTCATCAAATTTATCAACCTCTTTAAGGAACTTTTCCCAAGCTTCGGCTCGACTTGAACCTTCAGCAAAAATATCCAACTGGGGAGCAGACATTCGCACAACATTTCCAAAGGAGCTAATAATAACTCTTACCTCAGAAACTGAAACCTCATACATCGGTTCTTTTATCTTCTCTAACCAACTACTAACAATAGCAAACGACATCCCCGCTATGCTGGCTGTTTGGGCTTGACTAACGTACACCTCTATTCTCCTCCAGAAAAACCGTTCAGAAAGTTATACAGCTCTTTCTCATTATACTGACGGGCATAGTGAAGAATAGCAAGAATCCTGTCTTTATCAAGGTCTATGCTCATATCACGATTATTAAAGTCCACGATAACCTGAACACCATAAGATTCTATCTGCCCCGCCCCGGGCATATCTTGATTCTTCTCGATTTTCTTTACTGCTTTTAGCGTAATTTTTTTGTTATAGTCGTCATCGGGACAATTTATGCTAAGTGTGATTTCTCCGTTTGACGGCACATCGATTTTTGTAAAACGCGAGCAAATCAATCCAATACTTTCTTCCTGCCCAGTATTAAAAATATATTCGTTAACCAGCCCAACTCTATATATCTTCTTGTCTGGAAACACTCCCCTGAAAATTTTCAGACCATCAAGGCATACGTCATCTATATTTTCTATATGAGTTTATTCATCAAATATGCTCAAAATCTGAGGAAATACGAAAACTACTCCTCGCGGCGTTATCGCTAATGTTGGCAAATCAGCCTCGCCTTTTCCCGGAAAAATGAACTTTTTCCGAATTTGAAACTCCGTTGGAGATTGAACCAAACTTCCAAAAAGGTGCGGGTATTTATCAACAAGATTTTGTCCGACGTCAAATAACTTCACTCTGTCCAGCTTACATTCAATAACCGGTCGTATATCCGCACCAACCTTGATTGTATGCTCATCGATTTTGTTTTTTGAGAATTTGAAGTATTCCGCCATTCTACACGTAAATAATCAGAAATAAATAATAGATATACAAAATATATCGGACAACTATGTACACTCCCTTTAAGAACTTTCTGCGAGTATCAAAGACTCCTTCAAAAACTGAATTTTACCATAAAATTTTATATAAAACAAGTAATTATTTAAGGAAATCTCTGTCGTTATACCGCATCTTTTCCCTGTTCCGGTGGCGTATTCTGCTGCTGACTGACAACAACAAACTTCCTCGCACCTATTTGGACACGGTCGCAGAGAATCTCAACTTCATAATCGCCCGGCAGGTTGAACTTCAGATTCTGCCACTGAAGATTCACCTCAACAACCTGCAGCGGATTGGCAAAATCGAGCTGGCCTTCCATACCTGCTATTATTTCGCCGCTTTCGAGACTCACAAAGCGAATCTCGGTCTTGTACCTGCCGTGTCCGTTGGTCAGAGCAATATAGATATATATCTGGCGGTGTGTACAGGGAAAACTTGTCGCACCGATAATATTAAACAGCCCAATCAGTGACACTTTTTTCGTCAGCTCATCTCTGATGATGGCATCGCAAATAATCACCGACAAAACGACAGGCGTCGGCTTTGGCTGTGTCTGAGGCGTTGTGTTTTCCTTATCTTCCGGCACGTTATCCCCTGTGCAAATCTTTTTTAATCAATTATTAAAAATACACCGCTTCTTAATATACCATTTTCTCCCATCAATGCAACAGTCATTTATTATTTTTAACCTATGCCTTCAGCTCGGCGACGATTTTGCGGGTCGAGGGCGACTGCTCCGACTGGGCGGTCTTGAAGGCCTCAACAGACGAGGCGTTCTGCTGCTTGAATAACTCGTTGCCGGCAATAATCTCCTGCAACGCCTTCGACCGCTCGCGTGCCTGGCCAAGAAAACTCACCGCCCTTGCGCCATATACCCCGCCCAGAAGTCCCGACACGCCGATTCCCAACTCCAGCAGCGAATCCGCCAGCTCCCAGCCGTCGGGCCGTTTCGCTGCCTCTATTGTCGCCGAATCGGCAAGAGTGACATTTGCCTGCGATAAAATATCCTCGGCGGTATCGGCCTGCGGCAATTCAGCAGGCTGACCAAAATACGACACGAACGCCCTGCTCTGCTTTTCGCTCAACTTCGCCAGCTCCTGCAGTTCCGCCGAGGTATCCTGCTGCACAGCCGTCTGAGATGTCACTTCCGCTGTGCGGTTATGAAGCCAGGCGTTTTGTTTTTGAACCTCATCCGGAGCATAACGCAGTGTTTCACAGCCGGCAAAAATACAACACATACATATCAATGCTATTGCTTTTTTCATCCTTATCACCTTTTCACCTTTCATACTTTTATTGTCTTATTCAATTTTCTGGTTTCTTTTTTCGAGCGACTGCAGCCGATATTCATACGACAGGCATTTGTCACTGAGATTCCGCATTTGTTTCTGAATATCCTGCTGGCTGGCCAGCAGCATACCGACATCCCGCTGAAGCACATCGAGCCTGGTCTGCAGATTGACCCAACTGCCGATAATCAGAAACGCCAGCAGCACAAGTTGTACAATCATCGAAATATTGACCTGTCGCGAAAACCGCCAGCTCTTATCACTTTGAACGCTCATAACTTCCTGCCTCGCAATGATTTACATAACTGCATTTTTCACTTTTCCGATTTTTATTCTGGTACACTGATTTACAAAATCCATAGTAACCTGCCTGATTCTCGCCGCATCTGAATTTTCGCTGCGAAGCCCCAAAATGTCCCTTCCGTCAAACGAAGCCTCGATGACATCACCCACCTGATGGCCTATTTCGAGATATGGAGTCTTGATTTCCACTGTTTCAATAAGTTGTGTCCTGCGGTTTGCGATGTCACGCAGAGCGGCATACAACTGCTGCGTATCATCCGCAAAGCCGGCTCTACCGGCTTCGGTGCCGTAAAATACGCTCGTCGGACAGACTATATTGTACTTGTATTTGCCCGGCAGATTAACGATATGCTCGCTCACCGGACAGGCCGATTCGAGCGGACCATCGGCACAGGATGCCGCAACCTTCTGGTCGCCTGCCACAGTTGCGGTGATTCTGACCCGCAGCAGATTCGCAACAGCCGCTGCGAATATTTCCTCATCCAGCTCGTCATCGCTGAACCTGACCGCACACTGATTCGCCAGAACATCGAACGAGTCCTCGTACTGATGCCACTCTGTGCCGCCATCGCACGAGACTTCAAGAAAATATCCGAGCGATTCACCTTGCCTGTCACAGCTAAGAGACGGCAAAAAACGTCTGGGCTTTATTGAATAATTCTCGCCCTCAAATATTTTTGAAAGATTAAAAGGCTCGCCTCGATTATAAGGTTCACCGCTGTACCAGCCGGTCTCGTTCAGCGACCAGCAGCGATAAACGTCCCTCACACCGACAAAATCCGGATTGCTCGACGGACAAAACAGCTCATATTCGTCGTCTTCAAGGCCGCTGTACCAGGCTTTGAGCAACTCAAAAGTGGACTCATATTGTTTATATTCGCCATAAGCAATGTGGCGGTTGGCAACCGGCCTGTATGTCTTTTCGCTGATTATCTGTGCTGCGGATGTCTTCGATATTGATATAATATCGCCCTGCTTCTGAGCGGAGAGTCTGATTTTTCTTGCGGGCTTTTGCTTTAGAAATACAATCGCATACTGCTCGCTTCCGTCGCAGGCCGGCTCAAATACAAAATCCAGCGATGTCCCCTCACAGCAGCGGTACAGTGCCTCTATTATATCAAGACCTGTAACATCGAGATTTCGCACGGTACTGCCTTCGGTGAGCGTCAAAAGCCTCTCAAGCGGCGGAATAACCAGCAGCCCATCAGGGACATACTCACAAAGCAGATAATAAATAGCATCCGCCCTGCTGAAAGCTCTGTCGAGGCCGTCCGCCTGCGAGAAAATCCTGTATTTCCGTCCTGCGTTTTCAGCAGGCTGCTGCGAGGCATTGGGCAGACCGTCCGGATTAAATACCGTATTTAAGCCCTCAATAAACATACTGCCGGGCTGGTCACTTTCTATACGTCTGCCATAAATGGTTCTGCGTCGCAGAGCTGCCGCACAATCTTTTGCCGGCAGTGACACAATTATGGAACTGCCGCTGCTGTAGCTGTGAATGCCTTCAATTTGGCCTGTGAAAAGTGGATAATCGGCGAGCCGACCCGCAGGCGTACCTGCGTCGTAGAATGCTCTTATGCTCACAGTCTTTCCGAAACCGACAATCTGCTCGATTTGTTCAACAGGAATGGTTTCGCAGGCCCCAGAGGCCGGCTTGAACCGCAACATCGCACTGCCGAATTCCGGCCAGCCCGCCCGGGTGATTTCCACCGGCTCAAGATGCGGACACAGCACACCGTCAAGATATACCGCAGCCGATGCTCCAGGCAGTGACAAGACATCCCTGCTGCCGATAAAATAATCTGTTCTGTTGCTCATAATATTTATAGACTTTCCATATCCAGCAATTCCGGCTGTCGAGCCACAACTGCTTTAACAAGGATTTCCAGACAGCTCGGCGGCCCGCATCTGTCGTCTGCATCGGCAGCACAGAGTGCGAACAGATACCGCTGCGGGAAACCGCCGATTTTAGTGTAGCTGTAAAAACCGCCGCCGCGATAATCGAACACCGCCAGCGGCGTGTCATAATTGATTTGTCCGCTGCCTGTATCCCAGAACAGCTTAAAACAGGCAGGGGCGATTTGCTGGTTCAGTGGATTATAGAACCATCGGAATTCGATTTTACTGCCGCCGGTCTGTCTGGCAGAAAAATTATAAATGCCGCCTGCTTCGGGACTTAACAGTTCACCGCTGCCGTCGAATGATACTTTCACAACGGGGCAATGACACCTGCGGCTCTGACCGAAGACGTTGAACTTCCTGACCTCATAAAAATATTTGGCGCCGGGCTGAGACTGCACCCAGACCGGAACCTGAAGCTGTTTTGTATCTGTATCAGCAGCACATAATGGATAACCATAGTCTATATTATCCGCCGATTCGCTGCGATGCAGGGCCAGACAGCCTGATGGCCTGTTCCAGAACCAGCCCATCGACAGGACTGATCCGAGCCGAACTGCTCGTGCTGTTGCGGCGTTAAATAGTGCATCCTGCCGCCAGGGCATATTCTGCTGCGGAATGTAAGTGACATAATTTGCAGCAGCATCAGCGTTGGAATCGGCCTGTGCATCACCTGCCGCCGATTTATTCTGCACAGGCAGCAGATGACCGACAGGTCTTTCCGGCTCAAAAAGACCGAAAGGTTCACTGTACAAAAGAGCAATTTCTCCGGCGGACAAGACCCGATTCCAAATCATCACGTTATCAAGCAGTCCGTTGTAGAAGTACATACCATCCTGTCTGCCGCCAATTCTGAAATTGCCCCATATATGTGCATAAGCCCCGGGCAAAGTTGTAGAAGAGACAGCAACTCCATCGACGTAGAATGTCACACTGGCAAGCGAGCCGGCATCGGTGATGACGATATGGTACCATTTATCGCTCGACAGGCCGGAAATAGATTTGCCGGTGTTGTTGACATTACTGACCCTGCTGAAGGACAGTTTTGAATCCAGGCTGAAAAGCACCACGTAATTGTTGGTAAAGCCCGACGGGGCAGCTATTATGCGAGATAGAGCCGTGATGCTGGGCTTGAACCAGAAAGAGATAGTCTTATTTGCACTGTCCAAGCGGCTGCCCGGCCCGCAGTCCATATAATCGTCCGTACCGTCGAATGACAGGCAACTGCCGAATTTGCCGGCAGTCCAGGCGGTATTATTATAGAGCGTTCCGTTGTTGTTATTGTCGCTGAAGTCGGTGACTATTTTGCCGCAGCCGGCGTTGAACAGCCAGCATCCGACAAGTCCCC
>CAZYWY010000040.1:0-9875 GCA_964651605.1 uncultured Pirellulales bacterium
CAATAATTCCGTCTTATTACGAAGTTGTCGGTCTTCCCATAGTTTAACAAAAAGTAACTTTAGAAATCTCAAAAAAGCGGCTTGTGGGCCTACGCTTTCTGGTGAATCCCAAATAATCTGATGACATCGCACAAATACCTTTTTAACTTCACTCATATCTTTTGGCCCCCGAATCTGATGAAGAAGAATGGGGGCGCGTTCATCTATCCAACCAGTTCTCGCAACTTCGCTGGCGAGCAATTTACGAAGGGCTTGATATTTTGTATTGTCATTAGAAAAATCAGAGAATCTTAAAGATAGTATTGGTTCTTCTTGGTCCCAAACATATACACGGGTCAATAAGCCATTTGTCACCATATAGTATTTAAGAGGTTTGTCAGGATATTTACGGTTTACCATTAAGGAATATCCTGCGCATTGATAAGCCCAACTCTCAATACGTTCTTCGGTAGATTTTGCATCAATAATCCATCGTGGGTATTTAGTGCAAAGTAGGAGATAGTCTGGCTTATACAATTCCTGATTATGTCCTTTTGGAATTTGTAATTCCTTGATCGCTTTTTTTGTTTTAATTTCACTATCTTCGTAGACGAGGTCTTTCAATAGACGAATTACAAAAAAAGATTCCACGCTGGCTTCATTAGATAAGTCAGTTGCTTTACAATACTTGTTAATTGCTGGTTTTTTAGATACCATTTAACCCGTCTCTGGTTTTTTATACATCAATCTTTTGCCTGTGGTTTGTCAAGTGCATAATTCCCTTAAATAATATAGGACTCTATCTGTGCTGATTGTATCAGTCTGCGGGTAAGCCGTCCAGATTCTTTTTGACCTGGTCGGCATAAAAACTGTTCGGATATAAACTAAGGAAATTTTTCAGCGTTATTTTCGCCTGCTGTAGATATTGTTTTTTCATTTCAATATCTTGTTCGTCCTGCCGGCGATACAGACTGATTCTCAGAATTCCCAGCTCATATAATGCCTGTATTCCTCCGTCGGTGCCCGGGTATTTCTCGTGCAACTGATTTAATTTTTCTGCCAGTATTTTTTCATCGGGGATAAGTTCTGCCTTCAACAGGAGGATATTCTCCAGAAGCGGGTCGTTATCTTTTGTCTGCTGTAGAAGCATATCAAGCTGCTCGGAATAATCCAGAGAATGGGGATTCAGCATAGCAAATTTTGCAAGCCGTTTTTCTGAATTGGGGTCGGCGGTTCGATTCTCCCGTCCGATGAGAGATTTCAGTTGTTCTATCCTTCTTTGCAGCTCAGTTAATTTTTGTACGGTCATAACTGTTTCAGCCGGTGTCTTAAACAGTGAATCGCCCGTATTTTGAGTTTCGCTGAGTTTTTTAATCTGCTCAGTAGCCATTGTGCAGGCCTCGGCAAGAAGCTCGCCGGCCTTATCAAATAAAGCCCATCTTCCTGCCCAATTCCTGGCAATACGCCATCGGGCTTCTATAGATTCGGGGCTTGTATTGAAATCTTTATCCTTGTAGAGACCGAACCATATTTCCTCCGTCCCTTCATGCGGATAATCGCTATAGAAATGCAATATCTCTTTTTCGCCAAGTGCTACTAAATCGGGACTGTAATCGCTTAAAAGAGCCTTAAAATAAAGCGCAATAGGCATTCGCCGGCTGTTGGAACGCTTTTTTATAAAAACATCGTACTGTTTCAATAGATAGTCTTTCTTTGCCTGATACGCCATATTCTCAGGAACAATGAACCAGCTTGGCCAGCGGTCGTAACTTAGCTGGAATTGTATTTCTCTTTTCAGCTCCGCACGAAGAGCAGCCTGGTCGGCGGGATAATAAAAACCTTGCAGGTAGTTTTTGATAGCCGGTTCGCTCATTGACTGGTCCAGTGCCTCTTTGATACTGTGGTCATGAAATTCACTGACATACTCAGGATTATTTTTAGCCACGTAGAGTTGATAGTCAAGCTCATCAAATCCCACTCCCAGCTCGAATATAATCACCGCTAATACAAGAGTTATAGAGGTAAAAATCCAGACAAGCCCCGGTTTATATCGCGAAAAGTGTCCTATCAGAAGGACAAACCCTGCTATTATAAGACCATCGAGCCATGCACATATCCATGGCAGAAATGAGAAACCCCATTCGACAGGTTCAACACCGCCGGCGCCGCCGAAAAATACCCAGAAAAGCATCTGTGGTGTGGTACACAATGCGAGCGCAATAAAACGTGAGCGAAAACGAAGGGGCCGACAGGCTGCTGCAAAGCTGCTCAGCAGAAGCGAAAAAGCGAATCCAGGCAGATTAGCTAAAAAAAGCACTTCTATTATAAGAGGCAGACTATGTTCGAAGCTCATTAGCTGAGATACCAGCACCGGAGTGATAGCCAGTATCCCCATTAATAATCCCAGAACACCGATTTGCCAGGGATATTCAAATATGCTTACGCCGGTGGAAAAAGACCGGTCCAGCCGCCAGAACTGAGGTTGTATTATCGCCCCAATATCAAACGTCCAGAATGAACCGGTTGTGATTTTTGACCAGAAAAGACAGGCTAAACCAAAAATAAAAATGGTACCGAACCAGCATCTTTGCACATTTTTGTGGCTGTAATGAAGGGTCGGGCCAACAGCCAAAAATGTCTTTGAAACAACTATCGGCGTTTTTTCAGCCTCTTTGTTCATTTCGTATCTCGTATCTCGTGAATCGTATCTCGAACCACGAACAACGAACCACGACTTATGTGCCTTCTCCGCTGGAAGCGAGATAGGCTTTCTGTTCGGCTGTAAGTTTATCTATGCTTATAGACATAGATTTTAGCTTGAGAATGCTGACCTGGTCTTCTATTGCCTTTGGGACATCGTGAACTGCAACGGCCAATTTGCCCTGTTTTTTCATAACATATTCAGCCTGAAGGGCTTGTGTTGAAAAGCTCATATCCATAACACTGGCAGGGTGTCCTTCCGCAGCGGCCAGGTTAATCAGCCTTCCTTCGGCCAGAAGATATATGCGTTTTTTGTTTTTGAGGATATATTCATCAACGCAACGTCGTACATTGCGGTTTATTTTCGTGCTTAGCTTCTTTAGTGCCGGTATGTCTATTTCGACATTGAAATGCCCGCTGTTGGCGACTACCGCCCGGTCCTTCATCAGTTTGAAATGTTCTGCCCGAAGGACGTTTTTATTGCCGGTCAGTGTTACGAAAAGTTCTCCGGTTTTAGCTGCCTGAGCCATCGGCATAACCTCAAAACCATCCATAACCGCTTCGAGAGCTTTAATGGCATCAATCTCTGTAATGGTAACAATCGCCCCCATCCCTCTGGCACGCATTGCAAAGCCTCTTCCGCACCAGCCGTAACCAGCCACTACGACTTTTTTGCCTGCCATAAGAAAATCAGTTGCCCGAATTATACCATCAACAGTTGACTGGCCGGTACCATAGCGATTATCAAAAAGGTGTTTTGTTGCTGCGTCATTAACTGCGATAACCGGAAATTTCAGTTTGCCCTGATTTGCCATTGCACGCAGGCGAATCACTCCGGTGGTAGTTTCTTCCATACTTGCGATGATTCGTTCTGAATCTTTGCGCCTGCTTGTATGAAGCTCATTCACAAGGTCAGCGCCGTCATCGAAAGTCATAACAGGCTTGTGGTCGAGTGCGGAATGAATATGTTTGTAGTAAGTATTGCGGTTCTCGCCGCATACGGCAAAAGTCGCAATCTTAAAGTCAGCTACTAATGAGGCTGCTACGTCATCCTGTGTGCTGAGCGGGTTCGAGGCACAAAGGGCAACATCTGCTCCGCCGGCTTTGAGCGTTCTGGCAAGGTTCGCAGTTTCAGCGGTAATATGCAGACAGGCGGAAACTTTTAGACCTTTTAACGGCTTTGCCTGTGCAAATCGCTCTTTTATTGAGGCCAGCACCGGCATATCGTGTTCAGCCCAGAGAATACGTTTTTTCCCGACCGGCGCCAGTGATAAGTCTGCTACATCATATTTCATTCGGTAAATCCTTTCAAAAATCAAATGCAGAAAATGTAATTTTAAACTTGTCAGGATGATTTTGCAATTATTTCTTTGCACAAATACTTCTGCATAAAGATTTTAATGTTTTAAAAAAGGAAAAAATCATTATTGACGTTGATGAATTTATTTTTTAATATACGTATTTTATAGTTCTGTTTTGTTCAGTTTTTTGTATTTTTTGTGGAGACGAGCATAATAATGATGAACGAAGAAGGAAAAATAAACAGACGTAGTTTCCTGCGTACAACAGCAGCAGCGGGCGCAGGACTGGCAATTTCACCGCTTGTTCTTGGTCAAACCCCCAGCGCAAGTGCTAAATCAGATGATATAAATGTGGCGTTGCTCGGTGCAGGTAAGCAGGGAAAGACACTTATGGACTCTTGTCTGAAGATACCGGGCATTCACTTCAAGGCGGTCTGTGATATCTGGAAAAATTACAATCTGGCAACGGTCTCCGGTAATCTGAATCGCTATCCGCAGCACAAGAATAATGCTTATGAAGACTATCAGGAGATGCTTGACAAAGAGAAAGACCTGCAGGCTGTGATCATCGCAACGCCTGATTTCTGGCACTCAAGACACACAGTAGCCTGCCTTGAGGCCGGCTTGAATGTCTATTGCGAAAAGGAGATGTCCAACACGCTCGAAGGTGCAAAGGCAATGGTTGAAGCGGCAAAGAAAACCGGTAAGCTGCTGCAAATCGGCCATCAGCGCAGAAGTAACCCGACATACAGATATTGTTATGACAATTATATTCAAAAGGCAAAACTATTAAGTCAGATTACTACTATTAACGGTCAGTGGAACCGCGGCAAAGACAAAACTGAGTTTGCAACAGCAGCTCCCGCTTTCAAGATTGATGCAGAGACGTTGAAAAAGTTTGAATATGACTCAATGGAACAGTTTCTCAACTGGCGGTGGTTCAAGGGCAAAGGCGGCGGCCCAATTGTTGACCTCGGCTCGCATCAAATCGACATATATTCGTGGTTTCTTGGGGCAAATCCCAAATCCGTCATAGCCAGCGGCGGAAACGACTACTGGAAAGACCGACAGTGGTATGACAATGTGATGGCTGTTTATGAATATGAAACCAAAGATGGTTCGGTAAGGGCATTTTATCAGACAATATCGACCAACAGCGGCCAGGGCTATTTCGAGCAGTTTATGGGTATCGAAGGTACACTGGTACTCTCAGAGGAACCCAGCCGGTGTAAGGTATATCGAGAAGCCTGGCTCGAAGAACAACAATGGGAGAAATGGGTCAAACAGGGCATTGTTGCAGGTCCGATTGAGGAAGAGAAAACAGAAACCGCAAAAGATGCGACAGATACAACACCTGATACGAATGTTGCACCGTCTCCTACGCCTCCGACCTACGATATACCTGTTACAATTGGTGATACACCTTATCACCAGCCGCACCTGGAGAATTTCTTCAATGCAATCCGAGGCAAGGAAAAACTAAATTGTCCTGCCGAGGTGGGCTATGAGACGGCAGTAACCGTCTTAAAGGTCAATGAGGCAATCGCAGCCGCAAAGAAACTGGAGTTTAAACCGGAAGAGTTTGCAGTTTAAGTAATTCCTGAAACAATGCGTTAAAATAGTTTCTAGGTCTTGAGAAAAGGATTGGCAGGAACTTGAGCAAGGGATTATTACAAGCGGTTTGTCTGTTTGTTGTTTTACTTTTTAGTTCTGTTCTTGCCGGCCAGAGCGAAAAGAAGCTGCTTGGCGATGAAAGCGACGGAGGTTTATCACCGGCGCCGCATCGTATTCCACTATATGCCGAAAACGAGAAGGGAGAAAAGAGCAAAGCAATTGACCCAAATGCTGATTTTTCTTTACCATTATCAACCCGTTTTACCTGTGGTGAGTGCCACAATTATAATATAGTCAAAAAAGGCTGGCACTTCAATTCGGTTGACAGCAATGCGCCGTCCGGCAGACCCGGCGAGCCGTGGATATATTTTGACCCCAAGCTGTACCTTCAGATTCCGATTTCATATCGCTCCTGGCAGGGAACTTATGAACCGGAGCAAGTAGGTTTTGGTCCGTTCAGGTTCACCAGGATATTCGGCAGAAATATGCCGGGAGGCGGACCTGGAGAGCTTGACGAAACAGATATAGCATATATGGGAAGGCAATTTGTCTCCGGCAAGCTCGAAATAAATTGTCTGGCGTGCCACAACGCACATTACGGTCAGGATATGGGCGGTGTTGATGGGTACGCTGTTCAAATCTCACGTACAAACTATCGCTGGGCTGCTGCCGCTTCCAGCGGGCTTGCATTAGTAACAGGTGATGCTTCAAAGTTGCTAACGACTGTTGATACTTTTATGTTCAATCCTGAAGAAAAGGACTTACCTTTAGTTACATATCAAAAATCCGCGTTCAACGCCAAGAATGAAGTACTATTTAATGTTGTAAGAGAAGTACCAAATGAGCGGTGTTATTTTTGTCATTCACAGCTTTATCAGCAGACAGATGAGAAGGCTGAAAAGTGGATGCAGGATGCCGATGTACATTTACAGGCAGGGCTTAAGTGCGTTGACTGCCACCGCAACGGTATAGACCATAATATTATCAGAGGCTATGAAGGCGAATCTAAAATATCGAGTAATAAAATGGTAAGTGTTACTACCTGCGAAAGTTGCCATATCTCTTCATCAAGTCATTATGATGAAGCTTTAGCAGGCAGATTCGGAGCTCCGATTGCCAAGCACGTCGGTATCCCGACCGTTCATTTTGATAAGCTGACTTGTACAGCCTGTCATAGCGGGCCCTGGCCGAGCGAGCAGACGACACTTACGAAACTTTCGCGATCTCACAAATTGGGTTTGCCCAATACTAACAAAGAGCCGGAAGTATTGCCTCATATTATCTCAACGGTTTTTGCCAGTCAGGGGACTATCGGTGCAGATTATGACAGCAAGTTTATGTCTTCGGAAAACGGTAAAATTGCACCATTTAGAGTAATTTGGCCGGCTTTCTGGGGGACTTTATCAGAAGATAAAAGCGTCAAACCCATTGAGATTGACACTGTCGAGAAAGTTGTGGGCAGACTTTTTGGTTCAAGGAAACTCTCTTCCAGCAGGGGCTGGCCTGAATTAACAACAGAGATGATTACAGAGGCGCTGAAGTCACTCAATAACTCAGTACAGGGCAAGACAGCGTATGTCGGCGGAGGAATAGTATATAGTCTCGATGATTCGGGGCAGATTGTTGAGACGGATAATTTAACAGCGGCTAAACCTTACTTCTGGCCTGTCGCACATAATGTCCGGCCTGCCTCGCAGGCGCTTGGAGTGCGATATTGCACGGATTGTCACGCCACGGATTCACCTTTATTATTCGGTAAAGTTCGTGTTGACACGGCTGTTACCGACAAGCAGGACTCCGTCAGGGAAATGTTTGAATTTCAGGCTCTCAACCCAACTTATGCCTGGGCGTTTGCCGCTTCATTCGTATTTCGTCCCTGGCTTAAGATTATAACTGTTGCCTGCTGTGCTGTTATAGCAGGTGTTTTACTTTTGTATGCTCTCAGGGCGCTGGGTTGTATAGCGAAAGTTTTGTCGGTCGATAGAGAATAAATTAAATAATTACCTTATTGCATAGTTGCAGGTGGTATGTACAGAACAATATCAATAACAGCATTTTTACTTACACTGATTATACTTGGCTTGAACTGTCTTTTCAGACCCTGTAAAGATTGCTGGAAACATCCATTTAGAACGCTTATACATATTTGTACATTGCTGCTAATCGAACAAAAGCTAAGTTTCGCAGGTGTCATTAGAAAATTGGTTTATTTGCTGGCGATGCTTTGTTTTGTTGTTTTAGCAGTTACGGGATTTTATCCGACGCTGGTTCTTGGCGAGCATATTTCCGGCTGGCTGCTGATTATTCACGCAACGTTTGCTCCGATTTTGGCAATATGTCTGGCGGTTCTGGCTGTTATGTGGGCCGGTAATTGCCGGTTCGAGCATAACGACTGGCCGTGGTTTGAGCGACTCGTGCAGCGGATTACTTTGGTGAAAAGTATTGGCAACCAATCAAACGGACACAGTTGCGTATGGCAAAAAATCTTTTTCTGGGTGATTATTTTTTTAGCTTTGCCTTTGATATTATCTGTTGTTTTAAGCATGTTTTATATCTTCGGAACTTACTGGCAGGGGATACTTATAGCTGTACATAGTTACTGCGCTGTTGCTTTTGCATTAGCTGTGATTGTGCATATATACGTGCTGGTCAGGGCTGGAATTAAACAATAACCAGTCTGATAGGTAGTTCTTTCACAACATATAGTCTTGTATATTAGCAGTATAAGGTATAGTATTATAGCTCATAAACGCCCGGTGAGGTACCGGGGAGAGTTGAGTAAATGGATTCTTTATAAGGAGAATGGATTATGTCTAACGGAACATTACCAAATTACATAAGTATGGCCAAGCCTAATCCACCCGAAAACCGGGCGCCTTGGTACAAGAACACAGCCCCAGCTTATGCCGGTATTTTTCTCTGGGTTGTGTTTTATATGAATATCGCAGATGGTACGCTCTCGAAGGCTGGACTGGGATTGAGCCTATTAGGACTGGTTATAGCAGCCCTAATCTGCTATTTTCTGTTTTATCTCGTACCCGGAATGTACGGCATGAAAACCGGATACCCTCTCTACGTGATAGGCTCCTCAACCTATGGTACTCAGGGGGGATTTTTAATGCCAGGTTTGTTGATGGGTTTGCTTCAGTTTTGCTGGTTAGGCGTTAATATCGCACTTTCGACGGACTTCATATTACAGGCTTTTGGAAAGTCTTCCGCTATAGGTGCCGAAGGTGTATTTCATGGCAGCGTTGCTTTTACTATCATTGGCATTATCTGGGCAGTCCTGGCTGTGTTTGTAGCACTTAAAGGCATCCAATATCTCGGTAAGGTATCGACTTTTTTACCCATCGTGCCGCTTATTATGATACTGATTGTTTTCTTGACCAATGTTGGCGGTGCAGGTAAATATGCTCCTCCGGAAGATGCCAAGCCGATTATGGGATTTCTGGCAATAATTGGAATCGTTGTTGGTTTCTTTGCTACAGCAGGAGCTGCAGGTGTGGACTTTGGGTCGGGCAACCGAAATGAAAAAGATGTCCATCTCGGCGGCCTTGTCGGCATTGCTCTGGCTATTATAGTCGCCGGTGGTCTGCCGTTAATTGCCGTAGCCGGTGCACATGGTCGCAATCCCGAAATGGAAAAATATACTTTTGATGCAGTCATATTGCAGCAGAAGGGTTTATCGAGTATTATGTTCTTGCTTTTTGCTGTTGCAAGTTTTGCACCGGCTTGTTTCAGCACATTTATTGCCGCCAATAGCATCGGTACGATGTTTCCAAAGGTTAATAAAACAGCTATGGTTTGCATTGGTGCAATCATAGCTATCGTTCTTGCTGTAACAGGTAAGGCACTTCAGATAGTTGAGATTTTTAATATCATTGGCGCTTCTTTCGGGCCAATCTGCGGTGCTATGGTTGCAGACTATCTGCTCAGCGGAAAAAAGTGGTCTGGTCCCAGAAAGGGCATAAACTGGGCAGGATACATCTCCTGGGCTGTTGGATTCATTGTCGCGATTCTTCCGAGCAAATGGGTCGGCGGAGAAAAGTTCGCGTTTATCACACCCGCCCCGGTGATTGCTTTTGTGATTGGTTTTGTCCTCTACTATGTCTTAGCCAAAGCAGGACTGCAACCGCCGGTAGTTGAAATGCCTGCGGCATCTGCTGCAAAACAATAAAAAATTAGTCGTATAAGACTAACGACTTTGTTGTCAAATTTCAGCGGGAATCCCTGTTGTGTGCGACTTGGATTCCCGCCTTTTTTTAAAGGTTATAGTTTTAA
>CAZYWY010000041.1:0-9433 GCA_964651605.1 uncultured Pirellulales bacterium
TCACCCGCAACAGCAATATCCGGCACGATGGAACGGGCTTGAACGAGGAGCGCCAGATAATCGCCGGCGGTATAGTTGCGGTTCATCGCCCGCAGAATTTGAGCCGAGCCGCTCTGGGCAGGCAGGTGCAGATAACGGCATACCTTCGGCGAATCAGCCATAACCTGTAGAATGTCATTAAAAAACTCTTCCGAAGGATAGCTCGTGACAAATTTCAGCCATTCGATGCCGGCTATGTCACTTCCTGCCGCAAGCAAATCTGCTAAGGACCATATTTTACCTGCCTGCCCGTATTTATAGGAGTTGACGGTCTGGCCCAGAAATGTAACCTGCCTGACGCCGTTGTCGGCCAGTTTTTGCATCTGTTCGAGAATAGATTGCGGCGCTCGGCAGGATTCCGGCCCGCGCACATAAGGCACGATACAATACGAGCAAAAATTATTACAGCCTCGCATTACACGGATAAATGCCTGGCTGGGGATGTTTGCTTCCTCGATACCATAAGCCGACTCGAAATCCTCAAGCTGCCGGTCCTGTATTTCCGATTGTTTCCTCAAAATCTTTTCGGTTACAGCGATTTCTTTTTTGCTGTGGTTCAGTGCCTCTGTTAGCAACTGAACAATCTGCGGAATTTGAGCTGGGCCGCAGACGATATTAACCGCCTCGTGTTTGAAAAGTTCATCGCCGAGCCGTTGTGCCATACAGCCAATTACGCCAACAACAAGCTCCGGCCTGGATTTCTTAATGTGTTTAAGATGTCCCAGGTGCGAAATGACCCGCTGCTCGGCGTGTTCCCGAACCGAGCAGGTATTGATTAAGACTGCGTCAGCTTCCTTGATATTGTCTGTAAATCCGAAGCCGGCCTGTTTGAGCGAGGACTCGACCAAAGCTGTATCCAGCTTGTTCATCTGGCACCCGTAGGTTTGCAAAAAAATCGTCAGATGTTCCGATGTAATATTCACTATTTTTCCGCAATAACGAGCATTTCGAAATCATCGGTTGTCAGCTTGTCCTGCCTTGAGAATGCACCGAGTTTAGCTCCAAAAATATCGATTTTTTTATACCCCAGTGTTTTTAAAAGCCATGTGAGTTCACTTGGCACATAGTAGCGCTCGTTACAGGTTAATTCCTTTTTAGTTCCTGCATCGTCCTCGAACACGACGGTGTTGTGGTCCCGGAACGTCATCAGATCGAAAGAACAATTTTTACACGTTGAATTGCCTTCTTTGGCCGCGGACTCATAAAATTCTTTGACGGAATGAAAAAGCGGGAATAACCCGTTCAATGTCGTGAATATAAACTTGCCCTTATCTTTTAACGCCTTTGTCGCGTTCTTTAATATTTCAAAATTCATCTCATCCGTTTCCATTAAAGAAAAACCGCCCTCACAGAGCATGATCGCCAGATCGAACTCGCCCCCAAAGGGAAGGTTTCTGGCGTCATGTTTCTGAAAATCAATGTTCAGATCAAGTTCTTTTGCTTTTTCCTTTGCCCTTATAAGCTGCGACTCGGATAAATCAACCCCTGTGACGTTGTAGCCTCTTTTTGTTAATTCGATGGAATGTCTGCCTGTGCCGCAGCCGATGTCTATTATTTTTGCGGATTTATTATAAGCCAATTCTTTTTCAATAAAGTCACATTCTCCGATTGTCCCCTGCACGTAAATTTCTTTATCGTATTTCTGTGCATAGTTCTCAAATAACAATTCATACCATTGTTTCATCATTTTTTGTCTCCAATAGTCAAACCGGTAAAACTATTCGGTTCTCAGTTCTGCTGTGACAGATTCGGCCAGGCTTTGGACGATTTCTGCCTGTAAATTGTCCACTTTTTCGTGCGTGAGTGTGCCGTCTTCGTCTCTGAAGCGAAGCGAAAGCGTCAGACTTTTTTTGCCCTTCGGAATCTCTTTGCCCTTGTATGTGCCAACAAAATCGACCTGCTGCAGCTCGGCGGAGCTTTTGTTTTTAACCGCTGAAATAACATCCGCCCAGCGAACCGACTCATCAACAATTATCGACAGGTCCCTTTGAATCGCAGGGAATCTCGGAATCGGCTTTATTTGCGGACTGCGCCTGCCGGCGATTTCCAGCGGTTCAAAATCGAGCTCCGCCGCACAGGGCGTGATGTTCTTGAAGGAAAACTTTTTCCTGACCGCCTCGCCTGCAACGCCTGCTGTGCCTATTGGCTTGCCGTCGAGCAGTATTTGTGCGCCGGTTGCTGCCCAGTTCAGACCAGCAGGGATAAATTCAACCTGCATATTTCCTCCGATTGCTTTGAACAGACCTTCAATCGCCCCTTTAAGCTCCCGGAATTGTCCATCGCAGGCCAGAACTAGTTTTGTTTTTTCGACAGGCAGGCCGTTTTCTGAATCGGGCGAAGGAGTATATGTCTGGGCAATCTCGAAGATTCTACAGGGTGTGTTGCCGGCGTTATAGTTCGTCTGCATCACAGCGAATAGTGAGCCAAGAAGATTGCGGCGAAGCAGGTTGGCATTTTTCCGGGATTCGTCTTTTACCGCCAGATGTCCCTCAGTTGCAGTGCTGCTGAATAGCTCTGCTGTGGAGTTGTCTGTGAAGCTGACATTTATTGTTTCGTAGTATCCGCAGCCGGCAAGATATGCACCTATTGAGCCGAGCAGCTTTTGGCGGGCGTTTGTCGGTACTACTTCAATGCTGATTTTCCTGCCCGTAGGTATCTTACTATAACCGTACACTCTTGCGACCTCCTCGACGAGGTCAACCTCACGATAAACGTCACTTCGCCAGGATGGGACAGTGCAGGTGAACGAGTCACCCTGTATTTTCAGTGCAAAACCAAGCGCAGAAAGGATTCTCGTAATATCTGCCGCTGCGATATCGATGCCCAGCAGCTTGCTGAGTCTTGCCGGTCGCAGAGTAACTTTGATTTGTGTTTTCTTTTTCGGGTAGATATCGACAACTGATTTTGCGACTTTGCCGCCCGCCAGTTCTGTTATAAGCTGAGCCGTCCGTTTCGATGCCCAATCCACCCTTTCTATATCTACTATTCGCTCGAAGCGAAAAGACGCCTCCGATGGCAGGCTGAGCCTGCGGGATGCCGTGCGTACCGCTACCGGGTCAAAGGACGCATCCTCAAGCAGAATGGTGGTAGTCTTGTCCGATACTTCTGTGTCAAGCCCGCCCATCACGCCTGCTATTGCAACCGGACCTTTGGCATCGGCAATTATCAGCATATCGACATCGAGTTCACATTGCGAGCCGTCAATGCTGACTAATCTTTCGCCGGCTTTGGCTTTTCTGACTATGATTTTGCCCTGCGTTATTTTTGCGTAATCGAAAGCGTGCGGCGGCTGGCCGGTTTCCAACATCGCATAGTTGGTTGCATCAACGACATTATTGACGCTGCGCATTCCTGCGGTCTCGAGCCTTCTTGCCAGCCAGGCCGGTGACGGACCGACCTTAACGCCGTCGATAATCCGTGCCGTGTAGCGTCCGCAAAGTGCAGGCTCAAGTATTTCAACGCTCGCAAAATCGGTTACGTTTTTGTCCGACTCATCCAGTGTAACATCGGGGATTTTCAGCTCTTTGTCGGTTGCAACCGCAAGCTCGCGTGCGACACCGATATATCCCAGACAATCGCCGCGATTACTTGTTACTTCGATGTCTATTACAGCGTCATCGCCGGTATGCACGATTGCTTCGCAGGGAAAGCCCAGGTCGCTCAGAATACCTGCGATTTGTTCAGCCGATAGTCCCGTTTGTATGTAATCGTTCAACCATTCAAGAGAAATTTTCATAATAAAACACCGTTCCAAAAACCTGAATATTTGCCAATAACTTAATCGTCCCGGGCTGTTCTGTCAACGAATTTGAGTTTCAGATTTAGGATTCGATTAAGCACAAACTTTTAGCTTTTATATTATTGTGCGGACTATATAATAGTCCGATACTGAATGAAATAGCAGAAGTTGATGGATGTAGAAGAATGACCGGAAGAAAAATTTTTGCATATATATTGGTATTGGCCTGTTGTGTATTTGCTGCCGGTTGTGTTGAAAGGAGGCTTACAATCATCACAAAGCCCCAGGGTGCAATGGTCGAGCTAAACGATGAACCGCTTGGCACAGCGCCGGTTACAACAACTTTCAACTGGTATGGCGACTACCGGGTGCGGCTCAGCAAGGCCGGCTATGAGACTCTGAATACTCACCGTCCGCTCAAAGCGCCGTGGTATGATTATTTTCCGTTCGATTTTTTTGCACAGATTTTGTATCCCGGCAGAATCGTCAACTCCTACGAATGGACGTTTGAGCTTGCACCGCAAAAAGAAATCACCCGCGAAGACCTAATCCAGAAAGCCGAGGAATTAAAAAAACAGCTTTAAAATTATAAGATTTTTTGACCATTTTCCATTATTTCTTTGGCGAAAGGATTTTGCTAAATTGCTGGTTAAGAAGGGCTGGGAATTAAAAAGGATTCATGGAAGCCATCACGTCTATACCAAAACAGGCAGAAAAGAAAGAATATCGCTGCCAATACATGGCAACAAACCTTTAAAAACAGGCCTATGAAGCCATCTTATGAAAATCGCAGATATAAGCGAAGCAGAACTATGAGAATCCGAAGCACGGAGATTTAACAAATCTTTATTCGGATGGCTCTTTTACTGTTTGTAACGGCGAGCATAACCCATAAGCGGGAGACGAACAACGCTCGGCAATTGCTTGTCGTGTCTCATGCCTTTGTTATTTCTTCTTGGGGAAGCGGTGCTGGTTCTGACTCCACCATTGGCTCCACTTTGCATGGTCCATGCCGAAGTCCTCGCCAGCTATATCCTTCAGAGCCTTACAGGCAGATTCTCTCACCGGGTAGCTCGTATTGTCCATCTGCTTTACGATTGCCCCTTGCTCCTCGAACTGTCTCGCCTCGTAGTATGAGTAGACATAGGTGATATTGTTAATCTCGAAACGCGTGCCGGCAACGTTGATTGTTTTCTCCTCCTTCCCGGTCAGGTAGACTGGTCTCTCAAAACGAGGATCTCGAACCGTTTTCCCAACAGGTATCTCCACCTGCCAGAATATTCCTCCTTTCTTCGTATTGTCGCGAAGGAGAGCTATTAGTACTTGAACGGCCTCTCCATTTCCGACAGTGCCTATGGCTTTGATTGCTTTTTGTCTGGTGTACTCATTCATAGATGTGTCTTGAGCCAGTTTGGCGAGACTTGGAACATCGCCTTTCCTTTCCCAACGTGCAATACCATCATCCTTGGTGGTTGCACATCCAACGAATATGACCAGTGCGAAAAAGATAAACAGCGCATTGATTGCTCTGTTCATGATACCTCCTTTCTTCAATTGAGATAACAATGATTATACGGTCTGTATAACACAGGAAAGACAGACTGTCTTTTCCTGTACAAAAAGTTCCCGACTCTTCTGACGTTGTTCTTTAATATCTTTCTTTTTCAGACATAACCATAGCTTTTACTGATTGTAAGGTACATATAAACAACTTTACGTCCGGCTGCTTTTGTATATAAAGGTAACTGTTTTTTTCAGAAGGTCAATAGGAAAAAGCGGACAAGGTGTTTTTTTTATTGTAAGTCGGGTTCAGTGAATTGTTATGCCGGGTATGCTTCAAGTCCGGCTTTCATTGCTCCCTCAATAGTGCCGTCCACGAAATCACTGCCTGGAAACATCCATTCCTCAGAATCATACGTTTCTGAGCTCCACTTGAATATAGCGAAATCCCAGTCATTAATTTTCCCCTTGTAAGTAAGGCGGCATATGGGACCAACATTGCCATAGTCACATCGGTCAAGATAAAGATATTTTCCATTGAATCGGGCCAGATAGTAGCAATCGTCTCTACGAGAGTTCTTTTTATTGAATGCCTCGATAATCTGTTCTACATTTTCTCTAACGTCCGCTGGGATAGCTTTAGACTTCATATAATCTCCGGCTCTTCTCACAATTTTTTTTACATCTTTCACGTTCAGACATAACCTTAGCTTTTACCGATTTTCAAGTATATAAAAATTTTACGTCCGGCTGCTTTTGTATATAAAGGTAACTGTTTTTTTAAAGCGGTCAATAGGAAAAAGCGGACAGGGCGGTTTTTTATTGGAATATTCGATTATCACAGGTAAAATATTTCCCAAAAACCAGCAAATTTGGCCAAGACCAAAGCTAAAAAGGTATATAAATGGCTATTCTAAAATTAAAAAAACATAATGAGGACAAGGAAATTGAGTTTGAACTGGATTACCTTGCTTCTCTAACTACTCAGCAGCGATTTGAAATGATGTTCACTAAAACAAAAGAAATGTCGAAATTGTTAAAAAGAAATGGACACAGAGCAGCTACTAAAATTATTAAAAGAAAACCGCGTTAAATTTGTAATAATCGGCGCCACCATATTCTCCGTTCATGGATATTCAAGAGCATCTCGATTCTGAATGCAACGGGAAACCATAGGGCAGATTCAGGTAATCGCAAAATCCTTATAACGCGGGTTAAACGGCACTTCCTGCACCTGCGTCTGCCTGATATAACCATCGAAATATTGTTTAATTTCATCTATACAGGCTTGTATATCTTCTTCCGGTCCTTGTGCGAGCATCTCAACCGAGCCATCCGGCAGGTTTCGGACAAAGCCGGTCAGCCTGATGCGTCGTGCGAACACAAGGGCATTATAGCGAAAGCCAACGCCCTGAACATTGCCGATGAAAATTATATGTCTGCCTGTCATATTTATTCAGCGAAGCGCACAGGAAATTATAGCCTGAAATATACTAAGCTGTGGCAGCTTTTTATGCAAGTTCAGCCTTATGAAATTTTAACTTTCAAATATATACTCAGTCAGTGTATAATGCCGCTTTTTGATACGGCGTAGAGTTTTTTATGGCAAAAACACAACAGCAAATAGAACGGGACGAACAGATTTATCAGCTTTCGACGCTGGCTGCGGGCAGCTTTTCGCTGCAGGAGGTTCTCGATAAGCTGGCTGAAGCGGCTGTGCGCATAGTCGGGGTAAAGGCCTGCTCTATCCGTCTGCTCGATGAAGCGGCAGGCGATTTGAAGATGCGAAGCACCTACGGGCTTAGCAGGAAGTACCGCAACAAGGGCGTAGTCTCGAAGGAAGACCCGGTCATAAAGGCTGCCTTTTCCGGCAGGGCTGTGGTAGTGGACGATATGCGGAGCGACGACAGGGTGAAATATAAAGAAGCCACCATTGCAGAAGGCCTGGTCAGTCAGTTGACCGTTTCGATGAATTTCAAAGGCCGGGCCATCGGGGTACTTCGACTTTACAGTCCGACTCCGATGCGATTCGACCGGAGCGATATTTCCATTGCCCGTGCGGTTGCCTCGCAGTGTGCAGTTGCGGTAACAAATGCAAGACTTTATGCCAAGGCTCTCGAAGGGGCAAAAATAGCCGAACAGATGAAAATGGCAGGCTATATTCAGCGGAAAATGATTCCCGAACACGCCCCGAAAATGCCAAATCTTGATATTGCCGCAACCTATATTCCCTGTTATGCGGTCGGCGGCGATTTTTATGATTTTCTGCCCCTTGACCAGAACCGGTTGGCTGTCGGAATCGCCGACGTGATGGGCAAGGGTATGCCGGCGGCTCTGATGATGAGCTGTTTCCGCAGTGCCGTCCGTGCTTATGCTGAGCTTGGTTCGGAAGATATCGGTACAATGATACACAGGCTTAACCGGATGGCCTGCTCGGAATGTAACGATGGCGAATTTATCAGCTTTTTCTATGCGATTATCGACACAAAGCAAGGAACTATTACATACTGCAACTGTGGACACGAGCCGACTGTTCTTATCAGGGACGGGCAGTGCATAGACCTGGATAAGGGCGGGCTGGTCCTCGGTGTCGATGTAAAAGCCGAATATGAAAACCAGACTATCACGCTGAACGACAAAGACAGCCTGCTGTTTTACACCGACGGCCTGATAGATGCTGCCAATTTCAACGGTGACTTATGGGGCAGGGACAACCTGCTGGCGGTCGCGACAAAATTCGCATTATGCCCGGCTGAACAGATGGCGGGCAACATCCTGCTGTACCGCAGACGGTTCGTGGGCCTGGCCGACCAGCTCGATGACATCAGCGTTGTTGTCGTGCGGTTTCTGAAGGAACAGAACCAGGCGAAAACATAATTTCTTATGACTGAATTGCTCGTAACAATAGACGGCCCCGCCGGCAGCGGAAAAAGCACGGTAGGCAAACTGCTGGCCGAAAGGCTCGGCGCCTGCTTTCTCGATACGGGGGCAATGTATCGCACGGTTACCTGGGCGGCTATGCTGGCAGGAGCCGATTTGAAGGACGGAAAGGCTCTGCTTGATATTATAGATAACAGCATTCTTGAATTCTCACCCGGCAAAGAGCAGTTCCTCGCAAGACTCAACGGGCGGGATGTCACGGAGGTTATTCGCCGGCCTGATGTAACGGCAAATGTGCATTTTATCGCATCGAACCCGTTGCTGCGGGACAGGCTTGTCGCTATGCAGAGGAAATTTGCAGCCGCTCAGCAAAAAATTGTTACTGAGGGCAGAGACCAGGGTACGGTCGCATTTCCGCAGGCGGATGTGAAATTTTATCTGACCGCAGGAGCGGACGAGCGGGCAAGAAGGAGAAAGGCACAACTGAACAGCAAAGGCATAAATCAGCCCATCGAACAGGTACAAAGTGACATCATCCGGCGAGACAACAGGGACCTCGACCGTCAGGCTGGGCCTCTGAAGCCTGCTGAAGATGCTATATTAGTGGACACGACAGGTTTCGAAATAGAGCAGTCCGTTCAGAAATTTTATGATTTGGTTAAGGAAAAATGTCCGCAGAAATGTTAAAGGCTCGCTGGTTCTGGTTTGCACGCTGGTGCTGCAAGTGCTTTTGTATGCTCTTCTTTCGCCTTCGCACTTATGAGCGGGATAATGTCCCTGAAAAGGGGGCGTTTCTGCTGGTTAGCAACCATCAAAGTTTTATGGACCCTATTTTCTGCGTAGGTCCTCTGCGGCGACCGGCACACTTTCTGGCGCGTGACACATTATTTAACAACTGGTTTTTCGGGCCTTTGATAAGTTCGGTTTATGCCATACCTCTGAAGCAGGACCAGGCAGACATGACTGCTATGCGAACGGTCATCGAACTGCTGAAAAAGGGCAGGGGACTTTGTCTTTTTCCCGAAGGCACTCGCACGCAGGACGGCAGAATCGCTCCGCTCAAACCCGGATTCGGACTGCTTGCCAGACGCGGCAGGGCTGCGATTGTGCCGGTTGTCATCGACGGGGCATTCGAGGTCTGGCCGAGAACCAAAAAACTCTTTATACCCGGCGGTCTTATCACTGTGCATTATGGCAGGCCAATTAGCCATGAGGAATTGAAAGGTATTGATGATGAACAGCTTGCGAAAGTCATCACTGATACTATGCGCAATA
>CAZYWY010000042.1:0-9415 GCA_964651605.1 uncultured Pirellulales bacterium
AAGGTTTCTGGCCTTTCCGAGGCTTTCTGCCCACAACTGGCGATACCAGTCAGCCCAGTCCTTCAGGGCATAGCAGTAGGGCATCATAACGGAGATTTTTTTACCCCGGTTATAGTAGTGGTAATTTATCGCTGCATTCACAGCAGCAGGATTTTTATAAAAATCCTCGCAGCTTACTCTTTTATCCATATCACGGGCACCGGCCAGCAGTGAGTCTATATCAATACCGCACATTGCGGCACTGAATAGTCCGACTGCGCTTAAGACGCTGAATCTGCCGCCGACGCCGTCCGGCACTTCCAGACATAGTAGATTCGATTCATCGGCAATTTTGCGAAGTGTGCCGGCTTTTGGGTCGGTGGTTGCTACCACCTGCTGCTGCAGGCCTTTGGGGCCGAGTTTTTTCAGCAGCATTTCCCGGATAATCATAAACTGGGCGGCTGTTTCGGATGTCCTGCCGGACTTGCTGATAACATTGAATATGGTCTTTTCAAGCCGCGGCCCAATCCAGTCCAGCAGCGAAGCGACTTGCTGCGGGTCCACATTATCCATAACAAACAGCCGGGGACCGGTTCTTTGTTTATCATCAACATTATACAAATACGGGTTAAGGGAGTTTTGCAGGGCGATATTGCCAAGAGCCGAGCCGCCTATCCCAAGAACAACAAGATTCTCGCATCGGGCTTTCACCTGGGCGACAATTTTTTTGACCTGACAGGCAATTTCCGTCTTAAAAGGCAACTGCTGGTAGGGCTTTCTTTCTGAATTCAACTTCCTGATAATAGGAGAGGTTTTTGTTGCAAGCTCATCGAACTGATTTGGCGATATGCCGTCTTCGGCCCCGAGAACTTCTGAAGTAACATTTTTGTAATACAATTTAATCTCTGCCACTTTGCAATCCTTTGTCTTACGTATTTTGTGAAGCGTGAAGCGTATCTCGAATTACTCTTCACGAACTACGCTTCACCAACTTTTACCAGCTCAGCATATTTTAACAATAGTGCTTTTGTCTGCCCAGTATTAAATCTGATAACAACCACACTATCCGGCCCCATATCCACGAAAGATTTTACTCTGCCGAGCCCGAAGGCTCGATGCCGAACCATCTGCCCAGGCGACAGCGGTGACGGACGAGAGACGACAAACGAGGGACGAGAATCAGCCGGTCGATTCTCAAAGTAGTCTTCATCCTGTTCGTCATCGTCTTCTGAGAATTCACAGCCAAGCTCAAAAAGAAAACGTGATGGTATTGTTCGCAGGAGTTGTCCCCTGATGTTGCGATATTGAGCATAGCTTATATGCAGGCCGGTTTTAGCCCTTGTTATGCCGACAAAAAGCAGCCTGCGTTCCTCCTCCAGCTCATCATCGTCATCTGAGAAGCTGGACCGCTCGTGCGGCAGCAGTCCTTCCTCGACACCTGCAATAAAAACATTTTCAAATTCGAGTCCCTTTGCTGCGTGCAGGCTCATAAGTGCAACACGTTCGCTGCCGGTCTGGTATGCATCTGCGTCGCTGAATAAGGAGATTTGCTGCAGATAATCAATAAGCTGTGGCTGCTCTGTCTGCTTGTCATACTGGGCAGCGGAATTTATTAGCTCGCTGATGTTTTCAAGAGCGGCCTGACTGCCATTGGGGTCTGCGGATTTGCTGGAACCTGAACGAAGCGAATCAGCCAGCCCCGATTTGTTAAAGACCTGCTCGACAAGGGTTGCGACCTTGCCTGATATATTCTTTTTGAATTGTTCGAGCATTTTTACAAAAACTGCGAGTTTTGCTTTCGTGCCGGCTGAAAGAGATTCAATATGTTCTGCGTTCTTGAGGGCATCATAAAAATTGATTCCCCGTTGTGATGCGTAGAGCTTGATTTTATCCGCTGTTGTTTTGCCTATGCCGCGTGCTGGAGTATTCAGAATTCGCAACAGAGCGATTTCATCATCCGGGTTAACGAGGATTTTCAAATACGCCAGCAGGTCGCGGATTTCTTTTCTGCGGTAAAATTCCACTCCGCGAACGATTTGATATGGAATCCTGTTGCTAATGAACGCCTCTTCAAGCACTCTGCTCATCGCATTGACACGATAAAAAATCGCCATATCTCCCAAAGATTCACCTTTGTCTGTTAGCATTTTTATCCGTTGAGTTATTTCATGTGCCTCATCGGTTTCATTCTCACAGGCTGATATGCAGACATCAGTTGAAGCAGGTTTTGTTGGTATGAGTTTTTTCTCCTTGCGGTTTTTATTGTTGGCGATAAGGCCGTCTGCCATTGCAAGGATATTGGCACAACTGCGAAAATTTTCCTCGAGCTTGACAATTTCAGCGTTTGGCCAGTCTTTTTCAAATGCGAGGATGTTGCGGATGTCCGCACCTCGCCAGCGGTAGATTGACTGGTCCGGGTCGCCGGTTGCACAGATATTGCTGTGCAGACTGGCAAGGTATTTGGCGATTACATACTGGGCGTGGTTGGTGTCCTGGTATTCATCTATAAGCAAATACTGGAAACGCTCGCCAAGCTGGCGGCAAACATCAGGGCAATCCCGCAGCAGAAAGGCCGTCTTCATCAGCAAATCATCGAAGTCCAGGCCATTACGCTCTGTCAGAATGTTCTGATAGGCCTGATATACATCGGCCAGCCTGGTGGAGAAGAAATCATTCGCCTCGTTTTTGAACGTTTCCGCATCGATGAGCCTGTTTTTGAGTTTTGAAATTGCATCGAGCATTCTGGCAGGGGAGAAGTTTGCCGAATCGAGGCCGCAATCCTTGACGGCTTGTCTGATACAGCCGGCCTGTTCGGAATCATCGTAAATGCTGAAATTGGACTTAATTAACGCCTGGTCGGCATACCTTCGCAGGATTCGCACGCACAGGCTGTGAAAGGTGCTTAAATTTGCCCCGACGCACGGGCCTAAATCAAGCGCTCTTTGTCGCATTTCGTCGGCGGCTTTGTTTGTGAAGGTTATTGCACAGATGTCGTACGGGCGGACACCGGAATTGATAAGGGCAGCGATTCGGCAGGTAATGACGCGGGTTTTGCCGCTGCCGGGTCCGGCTATGACAAGCAGGGGACCATTTTTATGTAAAACAGCCCTCCTCTGGGAGGCCGTCAGTTGTTCGATAATTCTATCAACCATAACTTAGTTACTCAAACTGTCATACCCGCGCAAGCGGGTATCCATCAATCAGTTGGCGTATTGATTTTATCAGAGCAGAGCAAAAATCAAACTGTAAAAATATAAAATTCCAGAACTTTAAATGCTCAAAAGCACAGAGTCGGAGAAATTTTGATGCTTTTGAATTCATTTACGAGTTGATTTTTTGATGGAGGACTTATGAGGACTATTCTTTTCCAGGCTGTTCGGACTTTTGAGATTCAGAAAGATATTTTTCCTGCTCGGCCAAAAGTTTTTTATAGAGGTCAGGCCTTTCCGTTGACATTCTGGCAAGCAGAGCGTTGCGAACATAACTCGGGTACAGCGGCTGATTTATAAAGTCACGCATCGCCAGAGTTCTGATTACATTAAATTCAGGCAGCTCATGGCTTTGGTCGCCAAGATTTTGTGCCTGATAATAATTATAAATCTCCTCTGCCATTTGTTCTCTGCCGAAAGATTCGTCGTCATCACCGATGGCGTAAAGGTAGTAGGATTCGAGCAGCATTGCTTCCAACTGTTCATGGACATTGATAATGTCATTTCGTTGAAGTTCTTCGAGCAGCCGGTTTCTTGCGAAAGTTACAAGCGGGACATTAAACTCCGGTCGGGGATATAGTTTTTTCAGTTCGTCAAATATTTTTTGTGCCTGGTTATGGAAACCCGACTGATAAAATGAAAGAATTGCATTTATCAGCATATTGCGGTGGCCGTCCTGAAGCGACTGATACGCACCCATATTTGCCTTGTTATGGTATTTTTCGAGAGTCGCCAACAGAGAATTATTATAAGGCTCAAACATTCTCAGGTCGGGTCTTAAAAAAATATCCTGGAATACCTGTTTGCCTTTGCCCAGCACAGGGTCGTTTGTATCCCTTATTATCTCGTAAATAAATAAACTGCCGTAGCGGAAAAGATTATGGAGACTATGGCCTACCAGTCGGTCAGTATTGGTCATGCCGATTTTGATTTCTGAATCGCCGGTTTGCAGTTTTTTGGCGTCAATTTGTTTTTCCACCTGAAGACCTCTAACTGCCCAGTAGATTGCGTGACTATCGGGGTGTCTCCAGTCAAGGGGCAGGTGAGTATTGGGGTCGTTCCAGTCAATCGGGCCATAAGTCCTGTTGATTTCCCGCATTAATTCGGGTTCGAGTTTCCAGACATTTCTTAACTGCCAGGAACAGGCGAAAACGTAAAATTTTTCGGCAGCAGGGGTGTTTTGGAATTGCTTTAAGACTGCCCCGGCAGCCTGCCATTGGGGCGAATTCGGGTCGGCCAGCAATTCAAAATAATTCTTTATAAACTCATTCTCACCGGAAAACGCCGGCGATGCCTGCCTTAACGCCTTAATAAAACCGGCCACTGCCGGGTCATTTGCAATATCCTGCCATTGCTTTGGTGCATCGGCAAGAGCATCGAAGTATTTATTGTTAGCCGGGCCCAGCAGCGGCTCCATCGCCATAGCCAGTTGCAGCTTGTAATATTTATGGTCGTCATCCGCCAGCCCGCCTATCTTATGCTGAAATATCAACGACAACTCACGATATATCTCGATATTTTTGAGATTGTATTTACTGATTGCCTGGTCCCGAAGCAACTCATAGCCGTTCTTAACCCATCGCCACCTCTGCTCGTACTGGCTTGCGGGTATGGCGACGGAGATGTTATACGACATATTCCAGGCCAGGAATTCCCATACAGCGGCAAATCGCGGCTGCAGGGTGGCTATCCATTCGGCCAGTTGCTTTGCATCAAAAAACTGCTTCTGCTCTTTAAGCTTGTCGGCCCGCATAAATAAATAGTCAACGACCAGGCCGCGAAATGCACCTGTGGCAATTGTGGCGAACGCAAGAGAAGGGGGCAGATTCTCAGGCTTGTCGATTACAAGGTGCAGTTCCTGACGCTGGTCATTTATATAATCAAGCTGCCTGGTTGAGACGACAAACAGACCGGCTGCAAGAACCACACAAACAGAGCAAATTATAATGTCACGCAAACGCATAATGAGTTAATGAGTTAATGAGTATATGAGTTAATGAGATACAACTCATCTACGCTTCCACTATATAATAATTTTAGCAATCTCTCTGCGGCTGAAAATAACAAATGCAAGAATCAGCAACAGTCCTGACGGAATACAAACCATCAACAATGCAAATTTTCCCAGGTCAAACCAACTGAGCAATTGTGCATCAATCATAAATTTTGCAGGGTTGAATTTATCAAACGCAGGCATAAGCTGCACGAATATTTTTACACTGTAAGAGTATATGATGCTTACGTTAGTGCCAAGAGAGGTGAAGGATTCTATAATGAAGCTGCTGGCGCTGACGGTGGCGAAAACTACCAGACAAACCAATACAGCCACAGGGAACGAAACAAATGTCGAGGTCATTGTTGCCAGGCTCGTCAGAAAAATAACACGCAACAGAATCAGCATCGCTGCCCTGACAAAATTTGCATTAAAACTGCCGGCCTTATAAAGCAATGCGACACCATTGGTGGGGAATATAATACTGGTGTCATTCGCCGGATAGTTCCCGAACTTGACGGCCAGCCGGCCATCTTTGGGGATGACAGTTGCCGGTATTATTATCTCATTAAAAATTTTGACCGAATTTTTATGTACCTGGTCATAAATCGGGGTCTGTACCGGCTGACCGTCCTTTACGTACTTCGGGTCACCGACTATCCATTCACCATAGATTTCCCCATCGTAGTCGTACTGAGGGACTTCATATTTAAATCTTATAAAAAAATCTGTTGTCAGAGGTTTGATATTCTCAAATTCCCAGACCAGAGCATAACCGACATCTGCGGCTCTGTAGGCAAGTTGTGCCTGATTGGTAAGTTCATCGATAATTTGTTGTTTGGAATAATCAGCCGGCAATTGACCGAGCTTCTCAAGCTCGGCATATCTTTGCTGTACTTGTACGGTGACATCTTTCTGCGGCATTGGAATAGCCTGCCTTGCCGTAAAAAACTCGTTATCAAGCTGAACAAGCTCCGGTGGTGTTGCCTCAAAAAAACCGGGCAGAAAAATGGCTAATGTGTATATTATAACCGAAAAAACCAGCAGCAGCGCCGAATTGAGAATCAGCACTCCGAGCATTTTGCCCAAAAGCAGTTGATAACGTCTAATCGGCTTTGTAATAACCGAATGAATTTGTTTATTTTTGATATCGCCTGTTATTGTATAAATTGAGACAATAATCGCCAGCAGACAAAGCAAAAGGCTTGTTAAGGAAAAACCGTAACCGACAAAAGTTTGAAGGCGGCCCTTCATAGTCTCATCACCGGTGGCAGTAAGCCCCAGAATCGGAAGCAGCACAAGCAGCAAAATAATAAATACGACAGCAACCTTCATTCGCAGCGCTTGCGTGATTGTGTTCTTCGCAACCGCCAAGAGGCTACTGAGAATCTGAGTCTTTTTTCTGTGATATGTCTGTTTGTTTTCCATTACTGTTTTGTATGGCAGAGTTGGTCGTAAGGCGGTCTAAAATATCTTTCTGAATCTGTACGCCTGTTGTCTGCCCAGGGACATTCTCGTCGGGTTGTTTGCCTGCAGATTGCTCATTCGTGACCGGCTGCACGGCAGGAGCGCTGACAAGTTTGTCGAGGATATTTTCAATAGGAGTACTTCCCGTGAGAAATTCACCAATTTTCGTAGTACTGATAGCTCCGCTGGTTGGTTTCAATTGCTTTTGAGCAGCTTCGACTATTTTTATAAAGAAAGTCTCGAGTTTGTCCATCGGCGAAGCAACCTCGCACTCGGCGTTTTCCTGCTGAACCAGTTGTTTTATTTTTTCAACGGTTGAATCACTTAATTCTCCGGTTGTGATTTGGCGTTTATTGCTCTTCTGCAAAAGCTCTGCGACAGTTCCCTGCGACTGGATTTTGCCGCCATATAAAATAGCTATTCTGTCGCATACATCCTCAACATCAGCAAGCAGATGGCTGCACAGCAGGATAGTCTTGCCTCTTTGTGCCAGTTTCAATATAAGGTCTTTTATCTGCCTTGTGCCGATGGGGTCAAGCCCGGATGTTGGCTCATCGAGAATCAGCAAATCCGGGTCGTTAATTAGCGCCTGGGCAAGTCCGATTCGTCTGGCCATTCCTTTGGAGTATGTGCCGATAGCTCTGCTCGCCACTGCTTTGAGACCTACCATATCCAGAAGTGCCTCGGTACGCATCTTGCGCAGTTTTCCCGGCAGTCCGAACAGTCTGCCGTAGAAATCCAGCGTCTCACGGGCGTTCAGATATTTGTACAGGTATGATTCCTCCTGCAAAAAGCCGATTCGTGAATTGATTTTCGGGTCTGCACCTTCACCGCCGAGAACAAGTGCCTTGCCTTTCGTTGGATGCAGCAGACCCAGCAGCAGTCTCAAAATTGTGGTTTTGCCTGAGCCGTTCGGCCCAAGAAGCCCGAAGACCTCGTTGGTACGGATTTGCAGATTCAGGTCATCAACAGCAAAAACCCTTCTGCGTCCCCACCAGTCGGAAAAAACTTTGGTCAGAGATATTGTTTCAATGGCGTATTCCATAGCTAAACCTTATGCTCGTGGTCGAGTTCCTCTCCATAGCGGACAAGCCGAGCACTATTGAAAACGACAATCAATGAGCCGACAAAATGCAGAACCGCGGCGTAGGGCGCCGTTAGCCATGCCGCCGTCGCTGCGGTATCGCCCAAAATTATAAAAACGATTCCAAAACCGAGGTTCTGGCTGATAACACGTCTTGTTCTGCGTGAGAGCCGCACAAGGAAAGGCAGCCGCCTTAAGTCATTGCTCATCAATGCAATTGAGGCAGAATTGATGGCAACGTCACTTCCTGCCGCTCCCATCGCAATGCCCAAATCTCCCGCAGCCAGAGCCGGTGCATCATTGATGCCGTCGCCGACAACAACAACGGTATAGCCGTCCTGCTTGATTTTCTCGACGATGGCCAGCTTGTCCTGTGGCAGGCAGTGCGCCTTATAATCTGTGCAGGCCAGTTCTGCGGCGACTCTGCTGGCCACCTCGTCGCGGTCGCCTGTCAGCATTGTTACCCTCTTGACGCCGACATCGAACAGCTCTTTTATAGCCTGCCGGGCCTCCGGTCTGGTTTTATCCTGAAGGCCAATCCAGCCGATGCACTTTGAATCTTTTGCTACGTACAGCGTGCTGAAACCCTGCTCCTCGTGCATCGCAGGGTCGGATACACCGCTTATATCAATATTGTTTTCCTGCAGGAATGTATTTCTGCCGACCATAATTTTTGCCGAATTGACCGTTGCGGTAACTCCTTTGCCCGGCGTTTCTTTGAAATTTTCAGGCATTGACAGTGAAAGATGTGCCTCTTTTGCTACCTCCAGCAGCGCTCTTGCGGCAGGATGTTTGCTCATCTGCTCGGCTGAAGCTGCGCCGGCAAGCAATTCTGCAGGTTCGACGTCCGCAGCGGGAGTCAGCTTGGTTACATACAGCCTGCCGGTTGTAACGGTCCCCGTCTTGTCGAATACCATAGCGGTAATTTTGCCTGCGATTTCAAGGTCGGCTACGTTTTTGATGAGGATTCCCAGCCTGGCTGATGCCGAAATCGCCGCCACCATTGCAGTCGGCGTTGCAAGAATCAGCGCACACGGGCAGGAAACAACCAGGATTGTAATTGCCCTGTCGATGTCACGTGTAAAGAAAAGGACAATGCCCGCAATCATCAAAATAGTCGGCGTGTACCATCGGACATAGCGGTCTATGATTCGCATAATCGGGATTTTTGTCTGCTCTGCCTGCATAATCAGCGACTGAACCTTGCCGAGAGTTGTGTCCCGGCCTGCCTTTGTAACGGTGAAATCCAGCACGCCTGTCAGGTTGTTCGTGCCTGCAAAAACCTGCATACCCGGCACTTTATCGACCGGCAAAGATTCTCCGGTTATTGTCGCTTCATTGATAGATGACAGTCCTGCAATAACCTCGCCATCGGCAGGGATATTATCACCGGGACGGACGCGGACAATATCGCCAGGCCTCAGGTCAGCAACTTTTACCTCTTTTTCACCGTCCTTGTCGATGAGATTGGCTCTGGTCGGGGTCAGCTTTATCAGCGATTCTATTGATGCCCTTGCCCCAAGTGCGGTGCGGGTCTCTATCAGCTCGCTGAGCAGCATAAAGAAAGCCACCACGCCGGATGTAACATAATCGCCCGTTACAAACGCCGCCAGAATCGCCATCGCCACAAGCTCATCCATGTGGGCGTGTCTTGTGATTAGACTTTTTATTGCGTGCAGGACA
>CAZYWY010000043.1:0-2487 GCA_964651605.1 uncultured Pirellulales bacterium
CCAGCCGGAATATCATTCATTACTCCTGACCTTCCTCCTATCATCACCCCTGGTCCGATTTCTATGTTATCTGCCAGCCCAGCCTGTCCGCCAATCATAACACCATCACCGAGTTTTGTGCTTCCGGAAATACCCGACAGGGCAGCTATCAGACAGCATTTACCAATGACAACATTATGTGCAATCTGGACAAGATTGTCTATCTTGGTCCCTGCCCCTATTATAGTATTGCCGAATTTGGCTCTGTCAATGCAGCAATTTGCACCTATTTCAACACAATCTTCTATAACAACTCCGCCATTATGAGGAATAAGCCTGTGAGCGCCATCGATAAAGCTGTAACCGAATCCCGTGGAACCAATGGTGCTATTTGCCTGGATGATGACATTATTGCCCAGAAAACAATTATGATACAGCACGACATTGCAGTCGAGGCGGCAACTTTCGCCAAGCCTTGAGTTTTGGCCTATTTTACAGCCTGCGGCAATGACAGAATTCCTGCCTATTTTCACGCCGCTCTCTATAACTACCCCCGCACCAATTGAAACACCCGACTCAATTTTAACATCGCCGGCAATTTGTGCCGTTGGGTGAACACCCTCTGCCGGTGATTTAAGCACCGGTGCGAAGATATTCAATGCTCGTATCAAGGCAGCATTGACATTACCGACAATTAGTTGCGGACCGTTAAAATCCGCCAACTTTGATGAGACTATCACCGCAGCGGCCTGACTTTGACGAACAGCATTGCGATGTTTGTCCGACGAAAGAAAAGTGATTTCGTTCTGGCCGGCTGTCTCGGCAGGGCCAACAGAACTTACTTGACGGCTAAAATCATCGGCATTGCCCGTCAATTCTGCGTCTATACGCTCGGCTAATTGTCTTAAAGTCAACTTCATAATATATCAAAGTTAATTATTTGGCTTGTCCGTTTGCTCTGCATCGAGCTTTGCAATTACTTCAGCGGTTAAGTCAACACAACCGCCGCTGTAAAGGACTTTGTGCGTCGTCATCGTCGCCATAAGCTCATCATAAGTTTCTATCGGAAAGTCCGGCTCTTCAGAGGTCAACACCAAAAATATTCCCTTTTTGTCAGCCAGCTCTTTTGTAATCTGAAGGATTCTCTGATAAATCTGCTGTGCCCACTGCTGATACTTTGATGCCCTCTGTTGAGGCAGCCAGTCATCCTGCACTTTCAGGTCAGCTTGTTTCTGCAAAAGTTCCTGATAACGCGTCATATAATCGCTGCTGCTCCTTTTGAGGGCGCCCGACCTGAGCAACTTGGTCAGGTCCTGTATTTCCTGTGCAAGATTGTTCATTTTGGTATTTGTCGCCTTATCCTCAATGTCCTGCAGTTCCTTGTATTTGGCATAAGCTTTACATTCGTGTAAAACCCGCTCAATATTTACTGTACCGATATTTGCACTGGGTTTGCTTGTCCCTGCTGAAGAATACTGATAACCGAATAATAAAACAGTAACAAATAACAAACAGACAAACACTGTAACTTTTGACTTCATAGTATTCCTTTCTATATATCCTGGAAAATCCAGCCTAAAATAATCTTCCCATAAAGAAACTGAAATGTTGTGTTTCATCGGAATCGTCTTTTTTCAGCGGGATGGCATAAGAAAATCTCATCGGCACAGGGCCGAGAATGTTGGGTATCATTATCTGCAATCCGATGCCTACGGAAGAACGATACGGCCCGGTATCTATCGTGCCGCTGTCCAAAAAGAACAATCCTGAGACATTTTCACCCAGCAGAGGTACTGACAGTTCGGTATTGGCAAGAAAAATCCAGTCACTGCCAATCGGGTCCTTGCGAACCGGATCCGGCACATTGGTCTGAAGGCCTCTTGTGCTTATGCCGCGATATTGAAAACCTCGAAGACTATAGGTACCCATTCCGCCGCCTGCATAGAATTTTTCAAAAGGCGGTGCATCCGATACCGTCGTGGCTGCGAGAAACTTTGTCGCAAGTACAGTCTTTCGTTCGGTAAAATCCTCGAACAAAGTTTTGTAAAACACAGTGCTGCCGCTAAGTGTCCCGAAGTCAAAGTCTCCGGTTACCTGTTCATAATCGAGCTTCAGATTGTAGCCGTCGGACGGTACGTATCTGTCATTTCTTTTATCAAGACCAATACCTACATCAGCCCCGATAAGCAGGTTGTTGCCTTTGACATCAATTATCTCCTGCGGTGCATCGTAATCAAGCCTTGCCACTCTGACATCCTGGACGCTCAGTCCTATGCTGTTTCGCCAGCCGCTTTTATAACGTTTTTCAAAACCCGTATATATCCTTTTTCTTTTCTCGTCGTAGCTTTCATACCATCTTTCAAAAAGAGAACCTTCAACATCAAACGAGACAGGCTTATCCTGAAAATAATGCTCAGTAAATGAAACCGAATAATAGCTGACCTCAGTACCCGGCTCAAGGGCAAGTCGCAAGCTCTGGCCGGCACCGGTGAACGATTTCATTGTCAC
>CAZYWY010000043.1:2497-9368 GCA_964651605.1 uncultured Pirellulales bacterium
AAATTCTTCAAAGCTCTCAGGCCAGTCGGTAATATCGAAATTATTTTGTGTTATAACGAACCTGCCTATGACGCCGCTGTCGGTGCCGACCGTAACACCCGGACTGAGCAATCCGGTAAGTCCTTCCTTAACGTTAATTCGCGCATCTTTGCGGTTATCAATGGGGTTATCGTTTGAGTCGGTCGGCGTAACCGGACTGATAAGCACTTCTTCTGCCATTGTCATTTGCCTGAGGTATCTGTGAAGTTTCCCCTCGCCCTGCACAGGTGCCAGCCTGGCATTGTACAATTCACCGGGCGTGAAATCATACTCATCCAATATCCGCCGATATACCTTATCCTGGGTCTGTTCGTTGCCGGTTATGTCAATCCTGCCGATTCTGAACTGGGTCCCTTCGGTAATGCTGAATTCAACATCGACAACATCCAAATCCTGCTTTGTAAAAAGATGCCGATATTCCACCTGCGCATTGATAAAACCATTCTGGTTGTAGCGGTCGAGAATTTTCTGTGCATAAGCCGATGCCTTGGGCGGCAGATACACCTGCCCCTCTTTCAGTTCAAAACCAGCAAGAAGAGTCTCCGCATCGAAATATTTATTACCAGAGACAGTTACTTTGCCGACCTTATATTGAGGCCCTTCCTCAATCTGAAAAACAACATCCTCCCTGCCGGTGGCGGTGATTTTGTGATTTAAAAAGCCCCACTTGTAATATATCTGCCTGAGTCTCTGCTCATCAGCAGCGATTTTTTCTTTAGTATAGTACACAGGCCAGAAGAGCCAGCTCCGGGTACCAGTCTTGATGATGCTTTTAAGATTGCCGGTTTTGATGCTTTCATTACCCTCAAAACTCACCGACCTGATTGCTATTCGCCGGCCTTCCTCAATGATATACACTACATTTCCCAGCGACAATTCGGCCAAATCCAGCGTTACCCGCACATCGGGGTAACCTTTAAGCCTGTAAAACTCAGATATTACAGAACTGCCCGATTCGACCTGCAGAGCATCGAGGGAATTGCCAACCTTAAAATCCAGCTTTTTAAGCAGTGTGCCGGTTGTTATAGTGTCATTACCTATAAAATCTATCGACTGAATAATTTTTCTGCCGTTGTTTTCCGCCAAAGCATCTGTCGCTACCTCTTCGGGCTTTGAAGTTGCACAACCATAACAGCAAATCATCGCAAAAAACAAACAGCCGAAAAACAGGCATAAAGCAATCTTAGTTATTTGTGCCTTTGCTATTTTGTGTCTTTGTTCCTGTTTTTTTATTATTACTTTCTGCTTTTTACTTTGCACTTTTTACCTTTGGAATTAAAACGGTGTACCGCCGACCGCCTCTGTCACGCGAGAGGCATTCTCAAACCGCGTTATTCTTTCTCTGAACGTCAGTTTAATAGAACCTGTCGGCCCGTTACGCTGCTTGGCTATAATAAGCTCAGCCGTATTATCCTCCTAATAATCCTCGCGATGCAGCAGCATTATAACATCGGCGTCCTGCTCGATGCTGCCGCTTTCACGCAAATCACTCATTCTTGGCCTGTGTCCTTCTCTGCCTTCAGGAGAACGGTTAAGCTGACTCAAAATAACAACAGGAATATTTAACTCTCTCGCCAGAGCTTTGATGTATCTGGATATTGTAGTAATCTCCTGCTGTCGAGATTCCACATTTTTGGCTCCGAGGTGCATAAGCTGCAAATAATCCACAACCATACATTGTATGCGATGACGGCTTCTTAGCCTTCTGGCCTTGGCGCGAAGCTCAAGCGGCGTCAGTGAGGCCGTATCATCTATATAAATCGGAGCATCTGAAAGACGCCCACAGGCATCGACCAGCTTGTCATAATATTCGGTGCTGAGCATGCCCTTTCTGACTAATTGTGCATCAATCTTGCTTAAGCTGCATAAAAACCTCTCCGCTAACTGCTGCCTGCCCATTTCGAGCGAAAATATTGCAATCGGAGACTTCGCCTCCAATCCGATATGCTCAGCGATATTCAATGCAAAAGAAGTCTTGCCCATACTCGGCCTGCCTGCAATGACTATCATTTCGCCGTTTTGCAGGCCGCAGGTTAAATCATCAAGCTCATGGTAACCGCTCGGCAGGCCTGTGATATAACTGCCGTCACGCTTCTCAATCAGCTCATAAGCTCGCGTTACAAGCTCCTTCAAGCCCACTGCGCTGCCGGTAATCTTTTTATCCGTAATCTCGAAGATTCGCCGTTCCGCCTCGTCGAGTTTTTCATCCGGCTCGCCGGATTCATCATAAGCATCGTTTAGAATGTCGGTAGTAGCAGCAATAATCTGACGCATCAGCGCCTTATCCTTGACAATTCCACAGTAATATCCGACATTCGCCGACGAAGGCACGGAGTCCATTAGCCTGCCGATATATTCCTGGCCGCCGACCTCTTCGAGCTGCTTCCGCTTGGCAAGTTCATCCCGAACAAGCACTGCATCTACGCCGTGGCTTCTGTTTTTTTCATAAAGGGTAACTATGGCATCGTAGATATACTGATGTTCGATGCGATAGAATGCATCTATTTTCACTGTTTCGATAACATCCCCGATACACTCCGGGTCAATGAGCATCGAGCCTAAGACCGCCGCCTCGGCAGATAGCGATTCCGGCATACCACGCATAATCGACGGATTTGCCTCTTGTCGTTCGTCCCTTTTCAATCGTTTTGTCTCGGTATCAGCCATATATAAATAAAACTAAAGCTCAAAAATAAAAAATCAAAATTGTGGAATCGCTGCTTTGCGGCGATAACCTCCTCTATTTTACATTTTAATCTTTGATTTTTGATTTTTTGTATTCTACCCTTTCACCAGCCGACAGTCAAACAAACTCAAAAGGAAAAAGGCAAGAAACTAAGGTTTCCCCTTTTAACTTTTTTTACTTTTAACCTTTTTATTTCCTTCCCCTCTTGCAAATAAAGTCTTTACCTGCTATAAATACATTTTTGCGAGCGCAGCCGTGGTTTTATTATGTAAATTAAGGTGAACCATCACGGAAAACCCGATGGTATTAGAATTTACAGAGAGGAAAAAATGTATAAAAAGGTAATCAAGCCGTTTATTTGCATTATCCTGGCTCTTATGCAGGTCGGGTGCAGCAGTTCATATCGGCTGAACCTGCGTACAAGGCCTTCCGGAGCAACGGTGAAAATCGGTGAAAAAACCTATGGCACAACCCCCTGCGATATCAAAATCCCACGAAACAGCCCTGCTATCAAACATCACAGCATTGATGTTACATATACCCTGCCAAGCGGCAATAAGCTCTTTCAGACATACAATTTGCGAAAATACGAGTCTGTACGCGAACTGCCCACTATAGTTGCCGGCATATTCGCACTACCTGGACTTCTGCTGATTTCTATGACGCAAACAAGTGAAGATGACCACTATACATCAATTGACAAAGACGACAGCAGTAAAGACGACTTAAACATCATACTGCTCGGCCTTGGGCTAATCGGCGTTGGGGCATTGTCTTATTACATTTTAGGCGGCAGCATTAAAGGCGATGAAGGCTATGACATTCTGGAGACCTTCTGAAATAAACAAAATCTATGGCTAAGAAACCGATGAGCGGCTATACTGGTCGCTATGGCAAAAAAGCTCTATATAATTGACGGCCATGCGCACATTTACGCCGCTTATTACGCCCCGATGGCACAAAGGCTCACAAGCCCCTCCGGCGAGCCGACAAAGGCTACATATATATTCACGCAGGCAATTCTCGGCCTAATCGAACGTAAAAAGCCCGCTCTGCTCGTTGTGGCGATGGACAGCAAAACCCCGACCTTCCGCAGCGAAATATACACCGACTACAAGGCACACCGTCCGCCTATGCCGGAGGACCTGCCCGTGCAAATCAAACGCATCGAGCAGATTCTGGATGCTATGAATATTCCAATGCTTCGCGTGGAAGGATACGAAGCCGATGATATAATCGGCACACTTGCAAAAAAGGCCGGTGCAGACGGCTTTGAATCGCTGCTCTGCTCAAAAGATAAAGACCTGCTGCAACTGCTCGATGAGCATACAAGCACTTACGATATCAAGACTGATACAGCGACCGATGTCGCTGCATTCGTTGAAAAATTTGGAATCAGGCCGCAGCAGTTTATTGAATGTATGGCCTTGCAGGGTGACGCCTCGGACAATGTCCCAGGCGTGCCGGATGTCGGGCCGAAAACAGCTCTGGAGTGGATCCAAAAGTACGGCTCAATCGAAAACCTCTACGAACACATCGAGGAAATAAAAGGCAAACGGGGCGATAATTTGCGAAAATTCAAAGACCTGGCGTTCCTAAGCAGGCAGTTAGTTACCATCAACTGCGATGTCCCGTTTAAAATTGATTACGGCGCCCTGACCCTGAAGGAATTTGACACAGACAAGCTGACGGCGATTTTCACCGAGTTGGGTTTTTCTCGTATATCGAATGTAGTAGAGCGTATGTCGGCAAATAATATACAAGATACGAAATACGAAATACGAAATACGAAATACGAATTGATTGACACTCAGGAAAAATTCGACAATTTTCTCGCAGAGCTAAAAAAACAAAATCTGTTCGCAATTGACACCGAGACTACTTCAATATTTGCTATGCGTGCGGAGCTTGTGGGCATAAGTTTTTCCTGGCAGCCGGGTACGGGCTTTTATCTGCCGGTAAAAGGCCCTTTAGGCACAAGACATCTTAATATAAATTCGATTAGACCTGCCCTGGCGCCGCTGCTGGCAGATGATTCCACAAAAAAGATTGGTCAAAACATCAAATACGACATACTTGTCCTGCAGAACGCCGGCCTGCCTGTAAAAGGTATTTATTTTGACACTATGGTTGCCTCTTACTGCCTCGACCCGCAGCGAAGTCACTCGCTCGATGCAATGGCCAGGGATTTTCTCGGCTATGAGTGCATACCGATTTCGGCTCTTATCGGAAAAGGCAAAAACCAGCTTACATTTGATATGGTTGACACCTCCGCTGCCTGCAAATATTCCGCAGAAGATGCCGATATAACGTATCGACTTTATCTGTATTTCAAAGAGCGACTTGATGTCGAGCCGGCGCTTCGACAATTATTCGAGCAGGTCGAAATGCCGCTCGTGCCTGTTCTGGCTGCAATGGAATACAACGGAGTATCGCTCGACAGAAATATTCTGCAAAAATTGTCGCGTGAAATTACAGAAACTCTCGACAGCATTACCGGAAAAATTTATGAGCAGGCAGGTGCAACATTCAATATAGATTCACCAAAGCAACTTGCCAATGTTCTTTTTGAAAAGCTTAATCTGCCCGCTGTCCGGCTGATAAAATCCGGCCCAAGTACCGATGCCGCCGTGCTTGAGGAATTGAAGGACAAACACCCTGTTGTGGAGTTTATTCTCGAATATCGAACACTGAGCAAATTGAAAAATACGTATCTGGACAAGCTCGGCTCGCTGATAAATCCGCGCACAGACAGAGTACATACTCAATTCAACCAGACTATCACAGCCACAGGCAGATTAAGCTCAAGTGACCCAAATTTGCAGAACATCCCAATCCGCACCGAACTGGGCAGCAAGGTACGGTCCGCCTTTGTTCCAAAAAATGCCGGCGATTGCATACTAAGTGCGGACTATTCACAGATAGAACTGCGGCTGCTGGCTCACTTTTCGCAGGATAAGCAAATGCTGGCTGCTTTTGCTGCCGACGAAGATATTCATCGTTTTGTAGCTTCGCAGATTTTTAACTGTCCGGTTGCTGAAGTTACAGGCGAAATGCGTTCTCGCTGCAAGGCGGTAAATTTCGGCATCATTTACGGTCAGGGTGCGTTCGGGTTGTCCCAATCGATTGGAATCAGCCGGGCCGAAGCAAAAAAATTCATCGACGATTATTTCCACAGATACAGCTCCATACGCGATTTTATGGACTATTGTATTTCGCAGGCAAAACAAAAAGGGTACGCCGAGACAATCCTTCACCGCCGACGTCCTATTATGGATTTAACGAGTAAAAACCACGGCAAACGCTCCCAGGCAGAGCGTCTGGCCATCAATACCGTCATCCAGGGTTCGGCAGCAGACTTGATTAAAGTTGCGATGATAAATATCCAGAGGAAAATCGAGCAGGAAAATCTGCCGGTGAAAATGGTCCTGCAGGTTCACGATGAACTTGTATTTGAACTGCCCGCTTTACAGGCACAGGAAAATTCGCAGTGGCTTGAAAAGGAAATGACCGGTGCTATCAGACTCAATGTCCCTATGAAGGTGGAAATCACCGTTGGCCCAAATTGGCAGAAATAAATTATAATGCCTCCCAGAAAAACAGATTTAATTCAGGGAGGTTAGCCCGCAGCGAATTGCATATTTGGTTAGTTCAGAAATGCTGAATAACTTCAATTTACTCATTATTTGACGACGATGCGTATCTACAGTTTTTGTGCTAATATGAAGCGAAGAAGCAATTTGCTTTGAACTCCTGCCTTCCGAAAGCAGTGTTAGGATTCCACGTTCTCTGTCGGTTAGGGAGACCGTAGCCGAATATTCCAGATGCGACAGGTCTTTTATATAATTCTTCATAACGACATCGGCAGCAATGGGACAAAGGTAGATTTCATTATGTGCAGCGGCCTCGATTGCCTTGAGAAGCTCGGAAAAGTCCTGCTGCTTATGCACATAAGCAAATACGCCCGACTTGAGCATTTCGCATATAAATTCGCGTTCGGCATATACTGAATGAGCAACAATTCTGGTTTTAGGGAGCCGCTTTACCAAATCTCTGACAGTCTGCAAAGCCGGCACGCCGCCGATATTTATACCGAGTGTAACAACATCCGGCGACAGAGTATCGATAAGCTCGCTGAGCATATCC
>CAZYWY010000044.1:0-9225 GCA_964651605.1 uncultured Pirellulales bacterium
TCGGCGACGGCGAAGAGGGCGGTCTCGCGAGAACTCCCGCTCGCTTGCGGATAGAGCGCGTCTTCGTTGTTCGTTCGAACCCGACCCATGTGGGTGCCGCTCGCCCAGGTGATCCTCATCTGACCTCCAGGACGGTGTTTCCGATCTGGATCGCGTCGCCGCGGGTGAGCGTCAGAGGTGTACTGACTCTGCGTCCGTTCACGTAGGTTCCGTTCGTACTCTCGAGATCATGCACGACGATACCTTCGGGTCGTCGTATGAGGCGAAGGTGGAACTCGGACGCGTAGGGATCATCGAGCACGATGTCGGCCTGCGGGCTTCTGCCGAGGGTCTGACGGTCGTAGGCATCTACCCCGAGGCCGTGAAATTTCAAGCTGCGAACACGCTCCAGAAATTTCTTGTCATCGCTGCATACCATTCCGCCTTCGCCTGTTGTGATATTTTTTATTGGATGAAAAGAGAAAATTGTAGTTCCTCTGCGGCCTATACGTTCGCCTTTGTATTCAGTGCCGAGCGCGTGTGCGGCGTCCTCAACGAGCAGTATATTTTTATCTGCCGCCAGTTTGCGGAGCGGCCCGATATCCGCGGAGGCACCTGCAAAATGCACCGGTATAATCAGCCTGGTTTTGTCGTTTATAGCTGCTTTTATAGCCTCCGGTGATGCTATCAGGGTATCCCGCTGCACATCTACAAAGACAGGTTTGGCGCCGGCAAGAACTATTAAATTTACCGTTGATACCCAGGTCATTGATGGCGTAATGACCTCATCGCCGGGCCCGATGTCCAGAGCCTTCAGAGCCACGTGCATCCCGCCGGTAGCTGAAGACACAGCTACAGCGCCGGCGCAGCCTGTATAATCACAGAATACCTTTTCAAATTCTGCGGTCTTTGGGCCTGTCGTAACCCAGCCCGAACGAAGGACATTGCTTACAGCGGTGATGTCGTCTTCATTTATGGAAGGGCGGGAAAACGGAAGAAATTTACTTTGTTTAAATTGCATCAATAATCCCTAGGTAGAAATCAAATATCAAAATTAAGGAATCGTCCGCCTTTGGCGGACTCAACAATTTTGATTTTTGCATTTTGATTTTTTATTTTTCATATTATTTTATTTTATCACCCACGCTCGTAACTTCTTTCTGTCAGATTCCCACGTGAAGCATTTTTCCATATATGTCGGTTCCGGCGGCAAAAGAGCCAGAGCATCTTCTGTAACATATCTTTTCTGGCCGATTATTATAGCAGATTTCTTATTTTCAAGAAAGACCTTTAATTCATTTGCATCTGTCAGAGTTGTAACCGGCGGATTCCATTTCATATAGAAAATGACCTTGTCCTCAGGCCGATGAACAAATGCGACATTTTCGTGCGGAATTGTCTCTGTGATGGGTTTTATTTCTTTAGCAAACTTCGATTCGGTACGCAGGGATTCAATTATGTTGAACTGCCAGGAGAAAAAACCGCCCAGCAGAATACCAGACATCAGCATCGATATTAGGATAATTTTCATAAGGTTGTTCTGTACAGTTTTACTTATTAGCCGCTCGGCAAACATCCCTACGAGCAGCCCGACTGCTCCGATGAGCAGGCCTGACCAGCCAAACCACACCGGCAGTTCCCAGCCCTTCTGAGTTATCAAGAACCAAACAATTAAAGGCGCCAGCACTGCCTCTGCAGCGGCTACTATGACCAGCAGTTGCTTTTGCATTTTTATGCCGCGCTGCCGGTGTTTTCCGACGATGTCCTGTGATAATTCCGCCAGAAATACCGCTGTCAGAAGCATACAGAACGGCAGAATCGGCAGGATATAGTAATTGCGTCTTGAGCCGGAAAGAGTATAAAAAGCGAAGATTATTGCGATAGCCTGCAATAGCCAGCGTGTTTTTTCATCGAGCTTTTTCCAGTTGGGGACAGCCGTTATTAAAGCCCCTATGAAAATCGGCACCCACGGCAAAGTCAACAACGGCACAACGCCCAGATACAGATAAATCGGGCCTTTATGGTCGAACGGCTTGATATAACGCAGGATATTTTCCTGAAAAACCATAAACAGCCCGTTTTCGCCATAACTTGCCGGCCGAGTTTTGGCAGCAATTATAAAAGGCAGCAAATACACCGCAACGCCGATTGCCAAAGCCAGCCAGTGTGATGGCAACAGCAGGTAGCGCCATCGCTTCTGCCTGAGCAGGTCAGGCAGTATAACCAATACCGGTATGACAAAGGCCGTCAGCCCTTTCAGATGCGAGCCGACGAATATAATCAGATAGAACACCAGAAAAGTTACAAATCCCGGCCTTTCCCTTCTACTGAAGTACCAGGCCACCGCCAAGGTTACAGCGGCGAGGTTTTCGGTCTCGGCACTGGCGACGTGCGAGTACATAAGCAGGCCGTAGCTTGTCAGCAGCATTCCCGCCGCCAACGCCCCTACCTTTGCCGACCACAGCCGCCTGCCGATATAAGCTGTTGCCATAATTACCAGAACCGCTGCCAGCGCACTTGGCAGGCGGATAATAAACTCATCCAGTCGGCCTGTTAATGCAGAAAACGCAGCGATGAGCCAGTAAGTTACAAGCGGCTTGTCGAAGTAAGGTTCGCCTCCGATGGTTGGGTGGAAAAAATCACCGCTGACGAACATTTCTCTGGTAATTTCAGCCCATCTGCCCTCGGAACCCCATAAACTGCGTTCTCCGAGCCCCACGAATAACAGAAGGATAATCGCCGCAATTGTAATAAGTGCAAAAATCAAAATGTAAAATGTAAAATTGTGGAGGTCGTCCCTAAGGGACTCCGCAATTTTGATTTTTGATTTTTGAATTTTGATTTTTGAATTTACAAAGTCGTTCATCGTTAAATATTCGTTCTTTGACAGTTGATTCAGATTTCCGAGTATAAGGGTGAATTATATATTATTCGCTCAAATTATACTTGTGGAATCTTAAAATAAACTTAATGCTTTACAAAATTTTCAGGGGTTAAATATTTCATCACTCATCAATCGGAACTGGTGTTATGCTTCAGGCTGTACAGGTACGCCGGCTAATCGAATACTGACGAGCGTGCCGCCGGTCGGACTTGAGGTAATTGATATGTCCCCATTGTGGTGACGGGCGATTTGACGTGCTATGGCCAGTCCGAGTCCGGCTCCGCCGGTGCTTTTGGAGCGGGACGGGTCCGCACGGTAGAAACGGTCGAATAAATGCGGCAGAGCATCGGGCGGTATGCTGCCTCCCTGGTCGTGAATGGATACCGTTACATAACCTGCCGGTTCAGAAGCCAGTGTAATTTTAATAGTTCCGCCGGCAGGGCCGTATTTGCAGGCATTATCGAGAATGTTGCTGAACAGACGGATTAGCTCATCCAAATCGCCCTGAATGATTATTTCCGGTGATTCTTCAAAAATAACCTTTCCTGCTGAATGCGACATTTTTTCTCCGTAAGTTTCTGCAAGCTCTCGCAGCAGCACATCGAGCCGTACATCCTCTTGGCTTCTAATCCTGCCGGACTCATCCAGCCGAGCCAGCAGCAGCAGTTGTTCTATGAGGTGTTCCATCCGGGCAAGAGCATCCAGCGAATCATTGATTGCCTGTCTGTATTCGTCAGGCTCTCGTCCGATGGATGATGGCAGATGGAAGATGGAAGATTCGTCCCTCGTCCCTCGTCCCTCATCTCTGGACACTTGGCCTTCTTGACCGCTGACCCCTGACCCCTGACTACCGGCCCCTGAACGCTGTAAAGTGATTTGTGCTGCCTGCAGGGTGCTTTTAGCCAGGCTCAGAGGCGTGCGCAGCTCATGAGCGGCATCGGAGGTAAATTGCCTTTGCCGGCTTAAGACTCTGTCGAGCCGGCCGAGCAGAGCGTTCAATGCTTCCACAAACGGGCGCAGCTCTTTTGGTACTCTTTGAGCATCGAATGTAATGCCTCCGAGGTTCGGCTGGTTTATTTTTTGTAATTGTTCAGCAGTTTGAGCTATAGGACGCAGGTTGCACCGGACGGTCCACATCGTTGCGATAATCGAACCTATTATCAGGCTCGCCCCGAGAATCAGCAGCAGTGTAAGAAATTCGCTCATCTCGTGGTATGTATAATGGCTGGAGCCGGCTACTACGATATTCACAATGTCCCCGTTGATTTTATGGCGCAGCCAGTTCGCCCTGTATTCATTGCCGGGCAGCCCTATATTCATAAAATTGTTTTTTTCAACTGCTGGTTTGTTTTGTTCCGGCAGGTTGTGCAGCCAGCCCCCGCGTTTTTCTGTCGAAAGACAGAAGCGGGGGTCAGGTGCATCGCCTGCAAGTAAATCCTCGGACGAGCCGTCCAGCCAGATTCGATATAATACCGGCGGGTTGCTGCCTGTTTGACCTGTTACTTTGCTTACTTCTGCTGCCCATTTCTCTTTATTGGAGCTGGTATCAAGACTCGATAAGATGCCGTTGGCCATTGCATCGAGTGTCCTGTTGAGATTTCGCAGGTGGGATTCTTCAAACTCGTTATAAGCAGCGACGGATATAGTGGCAATGACGGCCAGCAGCACTGCGGAAATCCACAGGGAAATACGCCACTTGATAGACAGGGACGTCATTGCGGCAGCTCTCCAAGAATATAGCCCTGGTTACGGAGGGTATGAATCGCTTCACGGCCTGATTCGCTGCCAAGTTTCTTTCGCAGTGAGCATATATAAACCTCCACGACATTGGAAAAGTTCGCCGGCCCGAAGCTGTAAAGATGCTCCTCAATATTGGCTTTTGAGACTACCTCTCCGACCCTCATCGCGAGATATTCGAGCAGGCGGTATTCCATAGCTGACAGACGTATAGGTTTCTTTTTAAATATTACCTGATGTTTGGCAGTATTGATAACTATATCTCCAATCCTGATTTCGGAATCAACAAGACCATACGAACGGCGTACCAGAGCCTGGCAGCGGGCCATCAGCTCGAGCATATCGAAGGGCTTGACCACATAATCATCGCCGCCGGTCTGAAGACCCTCGATAATGTCGCGGGTATCATCGCGGGCGGTCAGGATAAGCACCGGGGTGGTTTTGCCTTTTTTACGCAGTTCTCTGAGAATATCGAGGCCGCCGACTTTAGGCAGACCGAGGTCGAGGATAATTAAATCATAAGGATTTGTCATCGCCATAGCCCGGCCTTCGATGCCGTCGGTTGCAATATCGGCAGCCCAGTAATATTCCTCATCCAGCACTTTGGCAATGTTGCGGGCTATCTTTATTTCGTCCTCAATTATTAATACGCGCATATCAAAATCCCAGACTACAGAAGACCATAACTTTTTGTCCTATCTTAATCATAGCGAGTAATAGTACAAAAGTTTTTTTCGGTTCGTTCGGTTTGTTGACTATATTTTCAGATTATTTTAAGGAACAGTTTGTTAATATAAAAAATGAAAAAATAGAAATAAGTTGCTCTAATAAGGCGTCTATACAATAATTAAGGTCAAGATTACAGACACAAGACTGGGGGGCAATCTTGTGTAGTCTTGAAAAATCAGGCAGTTTTTTGCTGAGAGGATAGATATATGAGGATTTTCATTCCATTGCATACAGATTCCCAAAAAATGCCCCTGCGTCTTTCTGTCGAAAGACAGAAGCGGGGGCGCAAGTTTTTTATTCTATCTTATGTATTCTGTCTGTTCTGTTCCATTTTCTGCCTGGTTCTTTTGCCATCCTGTGCAAATAATGGTGGTGAAGAGGAAGGGGAAGAAACAGAAGAAGTATCGCCCGCCGATATGGATGTCCAGGTCAAGACGGTAAAAATCACCACAGGCCAGATGCCGGTTTTAATAAAAGCAGTAGGTGTTTTAGCCCCGGCAATGCAATCGCCTGCGCTTGTAGTGCCGTTATCAGCGGGGAACGTCTCGAAGGTGGAAGTAAGAGAAGGTCAAACAGTCGAGGCAGGAATGGTAATTGTCCGGCTGGATGCTCGTAAAGCAGACAACGCACTGGCTAAGGCCAAAGCAGGCCTGCAACTGGTTGAAACTGACCTGAAAAAAGCCTCCCAAGGCCGGTTGGATATGGAACAGGCGGAACTGGACGTCGAAGCTGCAACGGCCCAGGCAACTGCCCAGCAGGCTCAGTTGGACGCCGACAGGCAAAAATCGCTTCTGGCAGAAAATTTGATTTCTGAAAAGGCGGTGTATGATGCCCAAAAAGCGCTTGAAGAAGCTGACCGCAGGGCCAAAGCTGCCAGGGAAAAGGCGGTTCTTTTCCAAAAGTCAGGCAGAGCAATAGAGCTTGCTGCACTGCAGGCTGCTGTCGAACAGGCTAAAGCAGAACTGGCAGGGGCGGAGTTTGAGCGTGAGAATATGGATATTCGAGCTCCGGTCTCAGGACGGATTTCGGGTCTGAAAGTTAATGTGGGCAGCTCCATAGATGATAAAACTGTTCTGGCACAGGTTATTGGTAAAACGACAGCGGTTATACGGTTACAGCTATCTGCTGTGGATGTTGAAAATATACAGTTGGGTGCGTCTGTGAGCATCAGGCCAATTTCTTCAAAAGAGCTGATTTCGGGGCGGGTGATTTCAATCGGCTGTGAGCTGGATGCCGATACAGGCTTGGTGCCTGTCGAGGCACAAATAGACCCCAATCAATCGGGATTAGCTCGAATTGGAGAGACGGTATTTGCTGAAATTACCTCGAATCGGAGAGTTATGGGATTTATAGTGCCGGCTTCTTCGATTGTTATTGAGGACGATAAGGCAAGCCTGTTCACAGTTGATGACAAGCAAATTGCTCATAATGTTCCGGTGGAAGTCCTAACACGAACAGCCGACAAGGCGACGGTTTCGTCTGATGCTCTCAAAGAGGCGGACAAAGTTATTGTTGACGGTAACTACAATTTGCCTGACGGTACTCACGTTGTTGAGGAGCTGGTAAATGAGTAATGGTGAAAGTTTCGAAAGTTTCTACATGTCGGGGGTTGCCGGTTTCGCACTGCGACACTCGAAGGCTATACTACTTATGATTTTAGGGCTGTGTGTATGGGGTATTATTTCTATTTTCATACTCCCCTCCGGCATATATCCTGATGTAGCTTTTCCTCGAATTGTGGTTATTGCCGAGCGAGGAGAGGATTCTGTTGAGAATATGATGATAGGCGTAACCCGACCGATGGAAGAAGCCATCAACGCCGTGCCGGGGCTGGTGCGTGTCCGCTCCAAAACCATTCGCGGCGCCTGCGAGATGTCTCTTGATTTTTCAGAGAAGACCGATATGCGGGAAGCCCTCTCGCAGACTCGTGCCAGGATAGCCTCGTTGCTGCCTGAATTACCGGCTGGGATAAGTACAACTATTGAGCAGCAAACTCCATCCGTTTTTCCTGTTATTTCTTTTAATGTAAGCATCGACCCTAACCAGGCTCATGGTATGGTTAGAGATGGGGCCGACCTCGAACAATGGGTAAAAAATGACCTGAAGCCGCGTCTGTCACGACTGCAGGATGTGTTTCTTGTTACCGTGCAGGGTGCGGAAATCAGGCAAATTGTGGTGGAACCCGACCCGCTGAGATTGGCAGAGACACACCTTTCTCTTCTCGATCTTATAAAGATTCTTCAGGAATCTAATGAAGTGATAGCCGTGGGAAGACTGGAGAAAGATTATAAGCAGTTTCAGCTGCTGGCTAATTCCGAGCTTCTCAGTGTAGATGACATCGCCGCATTACCTTTAGATACGCGTTCCGGAAAAACAATCCATTTAAAAGACGTAGCTAAAGTCTATGTAGGTTTGGCCGACAGGACGTCTGTCGTAACAGGCAACGGGGAAAATGCTGTTGTGGTTTCGCTTTTTATGCGTTTTGAAGGAAAGATAACAGCCCTGTCAGATAATGTTTCAAAAACCATTCAGGAAGTCACTCCCAAATTGCCGTCGGGAGTATCGATTACCCCAGTTTATGACCAGGCGGAGTTGGTGCGTGAATCTCTCGGCGGCGTGAGGGATGCAATAATCATGGGGATAATATTGGCGGTAATTGTCCTATGGATATTTCTTGGTTCCTGGCGATTAACATTTATTGCGGGCATTTCTATTCCTATCTCTGTTTTAGGCACTTTTGCGGTAATGTGGGTCATAGGTCAGTCCCTGAATTTGATGTCGCTTGGTGGAATAGCCATAGCAGTCGGCATTATCATAGATAATGCCATCGTGGTAGTAGAAAATATTGCGCGACGGCTGAAAACCGCCAAAGACAGAAAGCAGACAGTCATAGATGCAACACGACAAATAACAGGTGCTGTGGTTGGCTCTTCTCTTACCATAGTGGTAGTTTTTATCCCGCTTGTATTGCTCGAAGGGATCGTTGGGCAGTTCTTTATTGCCATGGCAATAGCATTAACGATAGGAATTGTGGTTTCAATGGTGGTATCGCTTACCCTGGCTCCCATTATGTCCACTGGGACAATAGGACCCCGCCCGGGAGAAAGCATGACCCGGCGTTGGATGGAGTTCATTGCCGGACATTATGAAAAAAACATTCGCAGGATACTAAAGCATCCCTGGGTGGCGGCTTGTGTTATCGCAGTTATCGCCGGAGTCGGCCTTTTATTTGCCGCTCATCAATCAACTGGTTTTCTTCCGGCTATGGATGAAGGAGGTTTTGTTCTGGATTATTTCATGCCTGTAGGGACTTCCCTTTCGGAGACAGACAAGAATTGTCGCAAGATAGAAGAAATTCTTATGCAGGTTCCGGAAATAAAAAGCTACTCACGCAGAACAGGTATGGAGCTGGGATTTTTTGTTACAGAACAATATACCGGAGATTTTCTTGTTTCGTTACAAGGACGAGCAGATAGGAAACGCTCTACCGATGCTGTAATTAGTGAGGTGCGAGATAAAATTGCTCATGAAATTCCGCAAATTTTAGTAGAATTTGTGCAGGTAATGCAGGATACACTGAATGATATGGCAGGCAATACAGCGCCACTGGATGTCAAAATCTTCGGTAATGATTATAAAATCATTCAGAATCTTGCTAACGGGGTTGTTGGAATAATGGAGACAGTTCCCGGTGTTGTGGACATTTCCAGCGGTGTATCTTATGGCAGCCCGGAAATTACTTATCGATTGGACGTCGATGCTATCAGCCGTGAAGGCCTGACCATCGCAGATGCAGAGGAACAGTTGCGAATTGCCCTGCTTGGTGAGGAGGCAACAAAAGTACGCAGAAGCAATTATCTTGAACCTGTCGTGGTGCGTTATTCCGATACAATCCG
>CAZYWY010000045.1:0-9207 GCA_964651605.1 uncultured Pirellulales bacterium
CACTATGAATATTATCAATCGTGGCCCCGGACCTGTAGCTGTGGATGCCATAGTCGTCCGGTAGGCAAGGCGAAATGAGTTCTGACATATGACATATTCTCTGCTCCATCCAATTCGTTTCGCCGCCGTCTGCGGTTCGCTCATGATTATATGTGTCGGGTTGGGCTGTGCCTCGCTTGACGCTGATTCACCGCGTAAGACGCTTTCGCTGGACCAAGGTTGGCGCTTCCACCTCGGCGCCGTCACCAATGCCATCGCTCCCGGCTATGACGACCACGAATGGCAGCTTGTCGATGTGCCGCACGATTATGTGGTCGAAGGCACTTTCGAGCGGACGAATCCTTTTGTGTATCCGGGCATGAACACCAGTTGGTACTCTCTTCATGGCTTCCTGCCGGTGCAGCCTGCCGTATACCGCAAAACGATTTTCATTCCAGCCAATGCAAGAGACAAGCGCCTGTGGCTGGAGTTCGATGGCGTGTTCAGCAACAGCCGCTACTGGCTCAACGGTCGGGACATCGGCAGTCAGTACAGCGGCTATTCCAGTTCGCGTTTCGACATCACTGGCGCGGCGGACTATGGCAGCAGCAACATCTTGGCCGTGCAGGTTGATCCGCGTTACGACGGCTGGTGGTACGAGGGCGCCGGCATCTATCGTCACGTAAGACTGGTGATTGTCAATCCGGTCCACATCGCGCCGGATGGGATATTTGTGGCGCCGACGGTGGCTGATCCAGGCGACGGCATTCAAGCGAATGCGACTGTCATGGCGAACACCGATGTCACCAACAGCAGCACGGTCGCGGTTACGGCGACTATCTTGAGTGAAATCCTTGACGCCAAAGGCCGGTTGGTCGCCGCCGAATCAACGGTTCAGTCACTTCCCGCCGAGGCTGACTCCAAAGTGACGCAGCAGATTCCGTTGACTAAGGCCAGTCTCTGGTCGCTGGAAAATCCTTACCTATATGAATTGCGCAGCACACTCAGCGTGTCCGGCAAAGTCGTCGATCGGTTAACGACTCGCTTCGGCGTGCGTCAGATTCGTTTCGATGCCAACCACGGGTTTTTCCTGAATGGCAAGCACGTAAAGATTCAGGGTGTCAACATGCACCAAGACCACGCCGGCGTCGGGGTGGCGGTGCCCGACCGGCTTTTTGAATGGCGACTCGAACGGTTGAAGGAGATGGGCTGCAACGCCATCCGCCTTTCTCACAATCCCGTCGCGCCCGCCTTGCTCGATGACTGCGACCGCATGGGTTTTCTCATCATTGCCGAGAACCGTCATCTCGGCGATACCTACGCGGATCAGACGCCGAGAGCCACCCCCGCGGTGGAACATCGCGATATTACCGCTCTCGTGATGCGCGACCGCAATCATCCAAGCATCATTCTCTGGTCGCTGTGCAACGAGCAGTGGATCCAGGGTTCGCCGGAGGCTGCGGCCATGGCGCGGGCCATGAAACAACGCGTTCACGAACTCGACCCAACGCGACTGGTCACCGCGGCGATGAACGGCGGCTTCACCAGCCCGGAAGGATTCCTTAGCGTATTGGACGTGATTGGCATAAATTACCATCCCGAAGTGTATGATACCGTTCACGCCCAATGCCCCACGAATCCGGTCCTCGCCAGCGAGATTGCCAGCGAGATAGGCACGCGCGGCTTCTACGGGACGGGCCACTGGGACAACTACTGGGGCGACCGGGAACGCGGCTACGTTTCCGCCTACAGCATCAACGCCGGGCCGGGAGGTCAGACCGTGGAAAATGCGTGGCCGCCTGTAGCGACGAACGAGTTTATGGCCGGCGGTTTCGTGTGGAGCGGTTTTGATTACAAGGGCGAGCCTCGGCCCTTCGAATGGCCGGTCATCAATTCGCACTACGGCTTCATGGACATCTGCGGATTCCCCAAGGACAGTTATTACTACTACAAAGCCTGGTGGACGGACGAACCGGTATTGCATCTCTTCCCGCATTGGAACTGGCCGGGTAAAGAAGGTCAGGAAATCTCCGTGTGGGTTCACAGCAACTGCCATGAAGTGGAACTCTTCCTCAATGGTGTTTCCCAAGGCAGGCAAACGGTCAAACCCTACACTCATCTCGAATGGAAAGTGAAGTATGCGCCCGGCACACTCGTGGCCAAAGGCATGTACAATGGCCAACCAATAGAGGATGTGAGGGAAACTACGGGCGCTCCCGCTGCAATAAGTCTAACCCCTGACCGTTCTGTGCTGGTTGCAGACAACGCTGATCTCGCTGTCGTGAACGTTGCGGTTGTGGATGCGCAAGGCCGTGCCGTTCCGGTCGCCGACAACAAAGTCACTTTCACTGTGACTGGTCCGGCCAGGTTGGTAGGTGTGGGCAATGGCGACCCCAGCAGTCATGAGCCTGACAAGGCCAGTAATCGTTCCACTTTCAACGGCCTGGCTCAGGCCATCGTGCAAACGACTTCCAAGAGCGGCAAGATAGGGCTCAAAGCCGAGTCTCCCGGATTGAAGTCCGCCAGCGTCACGCTGAACAGCCGATGAACCTTGGGTTCTCTCTTTCGCCAGCATAGTCTGAGCACCACGTGAGTCGATGGACCGAGGACTCAGACCTCAGCAAGGCATCAGTTTACCGCCGCCGAGCAAGGGATATGTCTTGCCGCCCAGCCACTGGCTGGCATCAGCTCTCGCATCGTAGTAGATAGTGTGGCATCGATATGAATGGACGACAATGTCGCGGCGGGTGCTGTCTGAGCCAAGACTGGCACAACAACTACTGCCATCAGTGTGACTGTGTTCACCATAGTAATAACCTCCCATTCTTTCTGAAGAACTTCCATTAAGTGTTCAGGCTGCATCTTTGTATGCAGCACAACAACAGGCCCCGCCGATAGGGCTAATTCTGCCTATTTTTCCAATTGGAAATCTGTTTTTAGAACCGCTCTAATTCCTGGAACTGCTCGATGCGGTGTATTCCAGCGTCGATGATGCTCCTGCATCAAGGTGAACGACCGGCAACGGTTTTAGGACGAATGAACTAACCGGCAGCCGTGCAGCCTGAGCGGATTCATCTAACACACTCACATTCGCAGCGAATTTTGTCGGATTGGCCAAGCGGAATTTCACTGTATTGCCAGCATGACTGAGTTCTTCGACACGAACATTATCGAATGCAACAGCAACACCGGTATCAGGCTGCACGTAAAGGCCAGGCAATTGCGTGACAGTCAACAGCGCCGCCGTTTCACACTAGGAACACGACCAAAAAAGTACGGATAATTGGTCAATTTTGACCTTTAACAAACCCCCAGATTAAAAGAACCGATTCTTGTTGACGAAACATATCATAAGAATGACAATTGTATATAATTAAGGTATAAAGGGGCAGATTATGAAGGCAGATAATAAAATAAAAATTCTGTAAGCGTTCACTCAATCTTGAGTAATCAAAGTTAAAGTTTAGTAAACAATTGTTTTTGTCCGATAATATTTCTATGGACAAAGACGCATATATAAAGCAGTTGGAAGAGAAAATTATCCAATTGAAAAAACGTATCGAAGAGCTTGAACGGCTTTTGGGGATGGATTCGACGAATTCGTCCAAGCCTCCGTCCTCTGACCCGCCCGGAATGTCTGCTGAATTGCCGAGGCATCGCCGTAAAAAACGCGGGGCAAGGAACGGCCATGAGCCGCACCTGAGAGAGCTTTTGCCGGAAAAGTTTGTAAAAGAACATATTCATCTTAAACCTGACGTATGCACATGTGGCAGTACAAATCTCAAAGACACCGACCAAGAACCTTTGCGTCATCAGGTCGTTGATATACCGCCTATCGAGCCTCAAGTCACCGAGTATGTCCAGCACATATGCCAGTGTTTGGACTGCGGAGCATTTATCTATCGGTCTTTGCCGGATGAACTGAAGCGTCAACACTTCGGCCCGGGCGTATTGTCGATTGTTGGGATACTCACGGGTACTCTTAATACCAGCAAGCGCAAGGCTCTGGCGACTGGCTATAATATTCGCAGCTATGCTCTTTGCCAAAGGCAGAAAAACCATTACAAGCTACTTTCGGGCAGCAGATATAAGCCGCTGCTACAAAGCCTATTACTTTATCGGCTCGCTGGCTCAAAAACTGAAAATATAGCGACCGAGTTGTTTAAGATTATGATAAACAGAATTTACAAAAATACAAACACTGTTCTTGCAGCCATTGATGACAGCCCAACATCTCGGTACGGCCCAAAAGTTGCAGGGGCGGGAATTCATCGCAATCGGCATCCGTCTCATTCGGACAAATTGTCGCTTTGAGAAGAGAGGTTTTGTGGCAAACTTTTTTTGTCAGTTCTGGTAAAAGCCATGAAATTAACAAAATTCATAAACAGTTTTATAAACTGCTAAAGCTCGTCGCTTAGCATTTTAGTTTTTGGAAAGTACAGTCTTTTACGAAAGATTTATAATTGTAATTCAGTGGAGATGTTTATATTATTAAGGATATGGAAGTTTTAGTTGCGTAACCAAACACTTAAAAAGGAAATTCCAGTTTGGTTAAATTGTCATGAAAAATGGTTTCCGTTTTTTTTTGGCAGCAAATTAAGAAAGTAACACTATTTATTCTATAAGGAGTCGTGCAATGAGACGAACAATGAGAATCATGCAATTTCAAATGCTTTTGTTGGCAGTCATCAGCTTCATTTTGCTTCAAAGCGGGTGCATCGCAACCTCAGAATCACCGCGACAACGCATTTCCATCAATAATGACTGGTGCTTCACCAGGAACGACCCAGCCTCCGGACTCACCGATAACCTTAATTATCCCCGTAATCCGGGCCGAGGAGGCCGAGGTGGACGCGGTGCAACAGCGGCAGTTCCGGTTGTTCCCACCTCCGGCATCGCAGCTTTCATACTTCCGACCGGCAACGATTTCATCGCCGATCCGGCCAAACGATATGTTCGTCCTGCAGGCAACTACGGTGCTGACATTGCCTATGTCAGCCCGACCTTTAACGACTCCAACTGGCGAAAACTTGACCTGCCCCATGACTTTGCCATCGAAGGACCATTCATTCCACCCGGCCAGGCAGGCTCTGACGGAGCAATGGGGCGGCTGCCATTTTTTGGCGTTGCCTGGTATCGCAAGCATCTGACCATTCCCACCGCTGATGCCGGTAAACAGATATACCTTGACATCGACGGCTCCATGTCTTACACCGCCGTTTGGTGCAACGGCCAGATCGTCGGCGGCTGGCCTTACGGTTACACCTCCTGGCGTGTTGATCTGACCCCCTACATTAAATTCGGCGCCGACAACGTCTTAGCCATTCGCCTTGATAATCCGGCCAATTCCTCACGCTGGTATCCCGGCGGCGGTATCTACCGCAATGTCTGGCTCACCAAAACCGCGCCGATTCACATTGGCCAGTGGGGCACATTTATCTCAACGCCCGAGGTTACGAACACCAACGCTATTGTATCCCTAAAGGTTACAGTTGACAATAAGTCCAAGACGAATGCTACGGTGAGCGTAGCCACACAGATTTTTGCTCTCGATGCCGATGGCCAGCGCACAGGTGCGGCTGTTGCCTCTATCGCTGCGGTTGATACGCCTGTGGATGCGGGAAAGAACGTTGCAGTGGAAACAAAGGGTAATGTCGCCAATCCGAAATTATGGAGCCCGAAATCTCCCAACATGTATGTGGCAGTCACGACGGTTACCCAAAATGGGAATGTAGTAGATTCCTACGAAACTCCCTTCGGCATACGCACATTGAAGTATGACCCCAATTCCGGTCTTTTCGTCAATGGCGAACATGTCAAACTCAACGGCGTCTGTAATCATCATGACCTTGGCGCTTTGGGTACTGCTGTCAACTTCCGCGCCTTACAGCGTCAGCTTGAAATACTCCGAGACATGGGCTGCAACGCCATCCGCACCAGTCATAATCCCCCGGCTCCGGAACTTCTTGACCTCGCCGACCGCATGGGCTTCCTGGTTTTAGATGAATCCTTTGATACCTGGGGCTCTAATAAACGACCCAATGACTATGGCGGCGGCAACCTGTTTAACATGTGGCACGAACAGGATCAACGCGCGCTTATTCGACGAGACCGCAATCACCCCAGCATTTTTGCATGGAGCATCGGCAACGAAATCGCCGAACAAAGCCAGGGCGCCAATTCCACCTTCGGCAAGGAGCTATCTTCTATAGTCCATTCTGAAGATCCCACTCGCCCGGTTACTGCCGCCTGCAACGGTGCAGAATCCGCGAGAAACGGCTTCAGTACACTGCTCGACGCTATGGGTTTCAATTACAAGCCTGACAACTACATCAGTTTCCATCGGAGTTACCCCGACCAGTTCTTTTTCAGCACAGAATCGGCTTCAACCATATCCTCCCGCGGCGAGTATTTCTTCCCCGTCGTTGGACCAGGCTTCGGCACGGTCAATGGAGGTGGCGGACGCGGACGCGGCGCAGCATCCGGCGGGACTGCTCCTGTTAGCCAGGACAATGCCGCACACCAGATGAGTTCCTATGATCTTTACTATCCCGGTTGGGCCAGTTCCCCCGACCATGAATTCTACGGCCAGGACCATAGTGCCGCTGTCGCCGGTGAATTTGTTTGGACCGGCTTTGACTACATCGGCGAACCCACTCCATGGGGTGGCGGCAACGACCCATCTCGCTCTTCCTACTTCGGCATTATCGACCTCGCCGGCTTCCCCAAAGACCGTTTCTATCTCTATCAGGCCCACTGGCGGCCCGACTTACCGATGGCTCATATCCTGCCGCACTGGAACTGGTCTGAGCGAGTAGGACAAGTTACGTCGGTGCACGTCTATACCTCCGGCGACGAGGCGGAATTGTTCCTCAACGGCAAGTCACTTGGTCGCAAGAAGAAGATATTCGAAGGTTCCTCCAACGCTCATCTCAACGGCCAGCCTGCCTATCGCATCCGCTGGGATGATGTTGTTTATGAGCCAGGCGAACTAAAAGTCATTGCGTATAAGAATGGGAAAGAATGGGCCACCGACACTGTCAAGACCACCGGTGCTGCCGCCAAGTTGACCCTCAAGCCCGATCGCACCACCATCGATGCCGACGGACACGATATCTCATTCATCACGCTCACAATCGTTGATAGCAACGGCATCATGGTCCCTCGTTCCAAAAACCTGCTCCACTTCTCCATCAGCGGTCCCGGTGAAATCGTAGCTACCGATAACGGCGATGCTACCGATCTCAACAGTTTCTCGTCTCACGATCGTAAGGCATTCAACGGTCTTGCCTTGGTGATTATCAAGGCCAAACGCAGCCAGAGCGGCAAGATCACCCTGACCGCTGAGTCCGATGGCCTGACTACCGCTATCACCACCATCAACCTGAAATGATGCACAAAGCAAAATCTCTGAAATAATACATAAAGAAATATCAATGTTTCATTGTTCGCTGGCCGAAATGTTCCTGCTATAGTTTGGCTCCTATACCCATGCGACCACGGGCAAAGCTGTTAACGTGAATTTTGGTACTACCTCATGATATTGGTAAAGAATAACAACATAATTTGGCGTTTAAGGCATATTTGGCCGATATATTATTGGACAAATTGTCATATTTTACATGGAGGCTCAATATGCCGGAACAAAAATGCCACGACAATAACCTCAAAGAGGTCTACCTGTCTTTCTTCGCCTGCCCAAACAGCGAGTGTGCCGACTTCAACCACTTCGGTGCCGGCAATCTATCCATCGCTGAATGGATGGGTAAAGACAAAGCGATTCGTCGTCTGTACTGCAAAACCTGCGGCCTGCCAAAGCCCAGAGCCTTCTTCAAAGCTTCAACACAAAATTCCGACTCCAGTGTCACTGACAATTCCCAGGAAAGAACGTACCGGCTGAACCAGTCCATTACTGCTGCAAGATAAACCCAGCCGCGATACATACGAACATAAGTTATATCAGCCGACCAGACATGATTGACCTGCTCAATCTGCACATCTTGAAGCAAATACGGATATATCCTGTGCTGCTTGTCTGGTACGCTAAAACCACGCTTTTGATGCGGATAAACGGCCTCCAAGCCCATCAGACGCATCAGCCGTCTAACTCTTTTATGATTGACATAATGGCCCTGACGACGCAGCCAGGCCGTCATCTTGTCAATTCCGTAAAAAGGGGTCTTGATATATTGTTCGTCCAGCAATCTCATTAACTGCTCGTTATACTGCGTTTGGCCGCAAGGTTTACAATATATACTGCTCCGATTCAGTCCCAATAATTCACACTGCCGGTAAACTGGTATCTTCTTATGGGCAGGCTCAATCGCTTTTCGTTTCTGCTCAAATGTCAAATCCAGATTTTTTTTTAAGCCAGTCGAGCTCAACTTTCAACTGACCTATCTGCTGGTACAGATGTTCTGTTAGCTCATCCTGCCGATGGCGATCCTTCTGCCGGGAACGATTGAAAATCTCCGGCAGTGATTCCAGCAATTGCTTTTTCCATTGGGTAATCTGATTCGGATGAACCTCATACTCACTGGCCAGCTCTGCTATTGTTTTCTCTTCTTTTACTGCTTTAAGGGCTACTTTAGCCTTGAATGCTGCGCTATGAGTAAAAGCGATAAATCTCAGCCCGCCTACGGCGGGCTGTTCTTAACCTGAAACGTTGCGCTTCAGATTAAAATACGCCATTTATTTTATGTTCACATTTTTCTCTTGATTTTTTTGTTATTTCAAGGCTGCTCAACAAACACAAGCAGCACAAAAATAACCGAAAGCCCAACAGTTAATGAACAGCAGGTTACACCCGCAGAAAGAGTCGTTGCAGAGACACCGGAAGAATCAGTTGGAATGCCGATGTTCGTGCTTGAGAAAAGCATTCACAACTTTGGCAAAATCAAACCCAATACTACCAACACTGCGATATTTACCTACACTAACGCTGGGAACAAGCCATTGCAGATTAAGAATGTCCAAAAATGCTGCGGAGCAGTTGTAACGCTTGATAAAGAAGAGCTTGCACCAGGCCAGAGCGGAACATTGACTGCCAAATGCCCTTGTTGGTTCTGGCACAGGTGCATTTACAAGGGCAATCAGCTTTACTACCAATGATCCTGAACATACACAGGTGAATTTTACAATAAAAGGTGAAGTAGCTAAGACGCTCGAATGGACGCCGGAAAGCTTTGCGGTATCAGCTTATAGCAAAGACACAAAATGCCCGGATAT
>CAZYWY010000046.1:0-9160 GCA_964651605.1 uncultured Pirellulales bacterium
CAAATGATGCTATTTACCTCCATGAGGTTTCACGGGAGGGGCCAATGAAAATTTTTGCGGTGAACAAAGCGGCCTGCCGGATGCTTAGCTATACCCAAGAAGAACTCCTCCGGATGACAGTTGCAGATATTGATGTGCCCGAACAGATGGAGAAGATTCCTGCAATTCTTGACCGGCTCTTTTCAGAAGGGAGCGCGGTTTTTGAAACCGAACACTTGCGGAAAGATGAATTCAGAGTTCAGGTTCTTGTCAGCATACGCTCCTTCGAGCTTCAAGGCACTAAGGTAATGCTGTCAATTGTCAGGGATATAACCGAGCGCAAAAAAGCCGAGCAAAAAATTCTCGAACATCGGGAAAAGCTCAAATCGCTGGCTTCTCAGCTTACGGTCGCTGAGCAGCGGGAAAGACGCCGCATAGCAACGGAGCTTCACGATAACATAATTCAGAAGCTGGCAATTTCCAAAATCAAAATCGAAGAGCTGTTATTCGCAAATCAAACCGGACAATCACAAAAGACACTTAAAGATATCCACGAATGGCTTTGCGAGACTATAGCTGATACACGAGCAATGACAAAAGATTTGAGTTCGCCGCTATTAAAAGAAATCGGATTTGAAAAGGCAGTTGCTGTCTGGTTGAAAGAAGAAATTGAACGAAAGCACAATATCATCACCGAATTTTTTGACGACGGCCAGCCCAAACCTCTGGATGAGGATTCTGCAATGATGCTATTCCGAGACGTGCGGGAGTTACTTTATAATGTTGTCAAACATTCGCAGGCTGACAAAGTTACAGTTGCAATCAGCAGGCAGGATGATATGATAAAAATCATAGTCAAAGATAACGGTATCGGCTTTAATGCCGCAGAGGTAAGTGTAGTATCCACTAAAGGGTGTTTTGGGTTGTTCAGCATAAAAGAACGGCTGGAATATATAGGGGGTAATTTCGAGGTAGATTCAAGCGTCGGTAATGGCTGCACAGCTAAAATACTGGCACCATTAAAACAAACATAAATTCAATAGCAGGGCTGAATAATGGCTAAAAGAATTTTAATCGCCGACGACCATGGGATTGTCAGGCAGGGTTTGCGGTCACTTCTTGAAAAACAGCCTGATATGGAATTGGCAGGCGAGGCAGAGGACGGACGCAAAGCGCTCGAGCTTATACGAAAGCTCAGACCCGACATTGTAATTATGGACATTTCAATGCCAAATCTCAATGGCATCGACGCGACCAAAACCATAGTCGGCGAATTCCCTGATATGAAAGTAATTGCCCTATCGATGCACTCAAGGGCGGTTTTTGTTGGCGATATGATTAAGGCAGGAGCGTCAGGTTACGTATTAAAGGATTGTCTTTTTAACGAGCTTACGGAAGCTATAAGCGTTGTCTGTGCCGGCGGCAAATACCTCAGCCCGGCAGTGGTCGGTGTAGTTGTCGGGGACTATGTCAGAAGGCTCAGCGGCAGCACAGGCAGCACACCTCTGGAGACGCTGACAGACCGCGAACGTGAGGTCCTTCAGCTCATAGGTGAAGGGAAAAACACCAAGGAAATAGCTCTGAGTTTGTATGTAAGCGCCAAAGCTGTCGAGGCGAACAGACGCAAGATTATGGACAAGCTCAAAAGCCACAGCGTGGCAGACCTCGTCAGATGGGCAATCCTCGGCGGACTGACTACTCTGGATGTGAACCTGCCCGAAAACGAATAGATAGCACACCGGTAAATACCCGCATATTAAATCTCAGTTTGCTTAATATTAGGCAGATTCTCGCACTCTATCAGCCGAAGGCTCTGCGAAATTAGACTTCGGTTATTATAAATAGCGTCTTTTATCCCGCACAAAATAGCAAGAACCTATCTATTATTGGACGCAGCATAGCCGATTAGTTATATAAGAAGATATTGTAACGAATCTTTATAGAATCTGAAATGGGGGTAATTTTATAAGTTAGAAAGACGGGCAACACATTAGGGACGCCGGTCACAAAGACATTACTGCTTCGCCGAGGACTGTATCGAAACACTGCCTGATATTGGCCTTTTATCCACTGGGGGGCTTTGTGGTTGGCGTCCCCTTTTTTTCGAGATAGAAATAGACTTTTCCAGCCTTTGCTGCATCTCCTGAAGGGCTAAGACCACTTCATCCACCACAAAACTCCAGAAGCGATTTTCCATTCCAATAAAAGTCCGTATCGACTTGCAAAGAAAATAAAGAGCAGTTACAATTCGCTCAGGTATTGAATGGATTCGCGATTACTATATGCAAAATGACACAAAAAGTTTTTTCTTTGCAGGCGGCGGTACGGGCGGACATTTGTATCCCGCCATCGCAGTGGCCCAGGCTTTGGTCAGGCTTGAGCCGAGCTGTTATGTGCATTATTTTTGCAGCAGCAGAAGCATCGATTCTTATATTCTCTCGCAAACCGGATTTAGTTACTCCATATTGCCTGCCAAAGCCTTTCCTTCCAGGCCGGGACAAATTTTCGGTTTTCTCGGTTCGCTTGGCAGCAGTTATAAAATCGCAGCCGAGGCTATTACAAAAAGCGAAAATTCCGTTGTAATCGGTCTGGGCGGTTTCGTATCGGGGCCTGTTTGCTGGGCGGCACACCGGCACAAAATCCCCCTTGCACTTCTGAATGTTGATATTCTGCCGGGCAGAGCCAATAAAATAATTGCCCGCTGGGCCAAGCAGATATTTGTACAGTTCGGAGAAACGGCAAAATATTTTAACAAGAACAATGCAAATGTCTCTATTACAGGCTGTCCTTTGCGGGCCGGTTTTGGAACGGCTTCGCCGGATTCGGCGATTGAGCATCTCGGACTTGACAGAGCAAAAAAAACTCTGCTAATTACAGGAGCATCGAGCGGTTCTGAGAATATAAATCAGGCAGTCTGTTCTCTTCTGGACAAGCTGGATGCTTTTTCGCAAAGCTGGCAAATCGTACACCTGGCAGGCAGAAATAATTCGGAAAAAATCAGTATAAAATACGCAGGTTTTAAGATAGGACATAAGGTACTGGGCTACTATGACGATATGCCCAGTCTTCTGGCTGCGGCAGAGCTGGTAATCGGCAGGAGCGGTGCGGTCAGCGTGGCAGAGTTTGCCGCTGCCGGGCTGCCGAGCATTCTTATACCGTATCCATATCACAAAGACAGGCATCAGTATCTTAACGCCGAACAGCTTGTCAAAGCCGGTTCGGCAGTGGTGGTTGATGATTTGCCGGATAAAAAAGAATTCTCTGAATGGTTGTGGGAAGAACTGGAAGAGTTGATGAAGGACGACACCAAACGGCAGCAAATGTCAAAGGCCTGCGGGTCGATTTCCCGGCCTGATGCGGATGTCAAAATCGCACAGGCGTTGATTGGATTGTCGCAGAATACACGATAAAATATATCTATAATTATATGTAGTGCCGAACCGCTCAGGATGATTGAATCCAGGTTGCTGCCACGCTTGCTGCGTTAAAAAGGGAGTGGAGGAAAATCGGCCTGAACAAAGAACCGCTTTTCTCGTAAGAGTAACCCAGAACAACACCGAGAATAAATAGTGCCGGCCAGTGTGCAGGTTCGTGCATAAAACTGAACAGAAGGGAACTGATGATAATTGCCAACCAGGCAACCTGCCGGCCATTGAGAAACGAGCGAATCATTGTCTGGAAAAACCCACGAAAAAGTATTTCCTCGACCATAGGGGCCACCACTATAGCTACAACAGCGATAAGAATTCGCAGGGATAATCTGGATTTTTCAAGCAGCATAAGCTCCTGATGCTGAGGCAGCTCGTATTGCTGGCTAAAGATTAACCTTCCAATAAATAATGTTGCTGTAAGTGTTACCAGTATGAGAGGCCAAACTGCGAGAAGATTTAAAAATGATGCTACCAAATCCCTGGGAATTGTTTTCGGATTCAGGCCGAAGCCTTTTAAGCCTCTGGCGAAAAAAAGCCTGGCAATAATGATAACGATTACAGATGTAATTAATCCTCCGGCAAGAACAAAAATATTATTAAAAAAAGCTGTTCGTATGCTCTGTACATCCGGACTTATTGAATGGCTCAAAACCGAGCCGAGCAAAAGCACACTTATCCAGAAGCATATCATAAGCAAAGGCAGGTAATACGGCATATTGTTTCGCCTGGTTGGACAATCATCCAAAGCCCTGGCTCCGAGCGATGTCCTTAGCAGCCACAAGGTAAATATAGCCACTCCTGTCAGGCAAATCACAACCTCAATATTTATTGTCTTGATGAATTCCATAGTTAATTGTAAATTGTAAATTTCAAATTGAAAATTGTAAATTGTAAATTGTAAAAGGCACAGTGTGGCAAAAGGACAGATAAAAGAAATTGCTTTGTGCCTTAAGTTTTATTAAAGGAAAAAACAAATATGGATATATTTCGTATCGAAGGACCGGTCAGACTTAAGGGAGCGGTCTCCATAAAAGGCTCAAAAAACGCCGCCCTGCCCATAATGGCTTCAACAATACTTGCCGGCGGCAAATCAGTCCTGAAATCAGTACCTCAACTGTCGGATATTAACGTATGCGACGAACTTTTAACCAGTCTGGGCTGCAAAATCACACGAAAGGCCAACGACGATTTACACATAGATTCAACCATAATAGATAATCCTGTCGGCGATTATGAAATCGTCCGCAGGATGCGTGCGAGTATCTGCATACTCGGTCCGCTGCTTGGCCGATGCGGCAGAGCAGAAGTATCAATGCCGGGCGGCTGTGCCATCGGCGACAGACCCGTTGACCTGCATATCAGGGGCTTACAGTCGCTTGGGGCGAAAATATATCTTAAAAACGGATATATCATAGCTGAAGCGCCGCAAGGTCTTAAGGGGGCGGAAATTTTTATGGGCGGGCCTTTCGGCTCAACCGTGTTGGGAACTGCCAATGTGCTTATGGCTGCAATATTGGCCAAAGGCAGGACGGTGATTGAATCAGCCGCCTGCGAGCCGGAAGTCGCCGATTTGGCCAGATTTCTGAGCAAAATGGGAGCTAAAATATCCGGTATAGGCTCACCCAGACTGACTATCGAGGGAGTCAGGCAGTTAAAGGCGGTTCGCTATGAAATCATTCCCGACAGAATCGAGGCCGGCACATTTATGGTTGCTGCTGCAATAACCGCCGGGCAGTTGAAAATTCAGAACTGCCGGCTGGCTGATATGCTGGCGGTCGTTGATAGACTAAGAGAGGCCGGTGTAACAGTTGAAGCTGATGGGCGTGGCTGTGTTGTCGCCCGGAAAGGTCATATCAGGCCGGTCGATATTACGACCCAGCCATATCCGGGTTTTCCGACTGATTTGCAGGCACAATTTATGGCACTTTTGTCGCTGGCCGACGGCAACAGCGTGGTGATTGAAAAAATCTTTCCCGACAGATTTATGCACGTTGCTGAGCTGAACCGTATGGCGGCCAATCTTCGCAAGGAAGGGCCGGCTGTTATTATCTGTGGAGTAAAGAAACTTATTGCCGCTCCGGTTATGGCCTCCGATTTGCGAGCATCAGCAGCGCTCGTTCTGGCGGGACTGGCAGCAGAAGGCACAACCGTAGTCAACAGGGTCTATCACATCGACCGAGGCTATGAGAAAATAGAGGAAAGACTAAATCCTGTCGGTGCAAAAATCTTCCGCGAAAAAGAATAAAATACGATATGGTGTTTCCTGATTCATTAATAATATTCTTTACGCATTCTGGTTTACGTATTATTATAATTTTATGATAAAAAAGGTTATATCAAAATGTTTTCTCTCGCAATGGCGTAAGGAAAAAGACGACCTGCGGTACTGGTTGAGCAGGTCTTCGGAAGAGAGGATTGGAGCCGTAGAATTTTTAAGAAAGCAGTATTATGGAGATTCAGCAAGACTTCGAAGAACTGTTAGAGTTATTAAACGCCCATAACGTCGAATATGTCATCGTTGGCGCTTATGCACTTGCATTTCACGGCGCGCCGCGTTATACGGGTGATATTGATATACTTGTCAAGCCGGATTCGGATAATGCTAAAAATATCCTTGCGGCTCTGAAAGAATTCGGATTTGGCTCACTTGACTTAAATGAATCGGATTTTAATCAGCCTGATAAAGTTGTTCAGCTTGGCGTTGCCCCTGTTCGTATAGATTTAATCACATCTCTGACTGGCGTATCATGGCAGAAAGCATACTCAACTAAAGTAGCAGGAAAATACGGTGATTTGAAAGTGTATTATCTGAGCAAGGATGAATTAATATCGAACAAGAAAACGCTTGGACGTAAAAAAGACCTTGCCGACATTGAAGCCCTTGAAAAGGAATGACAAAGGGTGATTTTAATCATAATATGCTAACGCATTAAAAAAGAACCGATTTCCTAAATAAATTGGTATGGTGTCCCTAATGGCACTAAGTTAAGGGAATTATGGTCCAAAGAGCGGTTTATTTATCAGCTAAATTACAGAGATTACCAATAAAACGATGCTCTTTGTCAGCCTCGAAAACGCTTAAAAATGCTTAACTTAGTGCCATTATATGGTGTCCCCAAATTTTTACCCTCAGAGGCGAGCGGCTTGGCATTACAGGTCCGAACGGAACGGGAAAAAGCACTTTCCTTCGTCTTGCGCTTGGCCAAATGGAACCTTCTGCCGGAACTATTCGCATGGGCAAAAATCTTCGCATAGGTTATCTCGACCAATATGATGACGTCCTGAAGCCTGACAGAACAGTTTTGGAAGAAGCTTCGAGTGTAAATTCCGAATTGTCTTCGGAAAAAATCCGCAGCCGCTTAGGCGCTTTCCTTTTTTCCGGCGATGACGTCTTCAAGCTATGCGGCGATTTAAGCGGCGGACAGAAAAATCGACTCATGCTCTGCAAGCTGGTTCTCTCTGAGCCGGATGTGCTTGTAATGGACGAGCCTACGAACGAAAAGCCGGATAAAAAAAATTACTATAATTATCGACTTTTCTTTTAAGGATAATATTCCTGCTCATAAATAATCGTTTGTTGCCAGCTACTGAATTATTGAAAAATGTGTATGGAAAATGATTCTATAGTATGCGATTATGAGTTTTTTATATTTTTTTCTTTACATACTATATTTGAATTGCAATATTTAAGAGTTCTTTGAAATTAGGAATCCGACATAACCATTTTACTGTGCATCAACTGGTTTTGAAAGAAGTTGCTATCCTTTTGGTTATTAGTCAAAAAGTAGAGTTTGATTAAAGGAGGTCAGTTATGAGTTTTTTTACAAGACGGGAATTTCTTAAAGTAACCGGTTCTGCTATGGCTTTTTTATCTGCAAGCGGTTGTATGAAAAGCACAATAAATTCTCGAGACAATTCCAATCCGGCAAAACCAAATATTTTATTGATTGTTGCAGATGACCTTGGCTATAGTGACCTCGGATGCTATGGCGGTGAGATTGAAACACCGAATCTGGATAGGATGGCACAGGACGGTATTCGGATGACCCGCTTTTACTCGACAGGGCGTTGCTGTCCTTCCCGTGCGAGTATTCTAACCGGACTCTATTCGCATCGTGCCGGACTTGGATATATGGTAAATGATCTTGGGCAGCGTGGTTATCGTGGCCGTTTGGCTGATGATGCAGTTACAATTGGACAGGCACTGCAACTCGCTGATTACCGAACCTTTATATCCGGAAAATGGCACCTGGGAACCAACGATCCAACACAATATGGATTCGAGGAGTTCTTTGGCACTTTAGTAAGTGCACAAACTTTCTGGGATCCGAACCACTACACCCGCCTGCCAAGGGGACACAACGTTCGCAAATACAATGATGGTGAATTTTATGGTACGAATGCTTTGACCGACTATGCACTTGATTTTATAAATGAAGGACGCAAGACATCAGACAAGCCATGGTTTCTGTATCTTGCATACAACTCTCCACACTTCCCATTGCATGCGTCTAAAGAAGATATTGCAAAGTATGCCGACAAGTATGAAGTTGGCTGGGATGAGATTCGACAAAAGCGGCATGAGAAAATGAAACAGCTTGGTATTATTTCAAAAGATACTAAATTGACACCGCGTTCTCCTTATACGAACTGGGGAGAAACAGAAACTAAAGTCAATCCTGCGTGGAAAGATTTACCTGAAGACCGGCAGAAAGACCTGGCTCGACGTATGGCGATTTTCGCCGCTATGGTTGATGTAATGGATCGCAACATAGGTAGATTAATAACCGATTTGACTAATAAAAATGAGTTGGAAAATACGTTGATAATATTTGTTTCAGACAATGGCGCCTGTGCCGAATGGGATCCATATGGATTCGATATAAGAACTGGCCCAAGAAACATTCTGTATCGCGGCGACCAGATTGATACTATGGGAGGTCCCGGAACTTATCATAGTGTCGGTTCAGGATGGGCAAACGCATCTAACACACCATGGCGATTGTACAAGCATTACAACCATGAAGGCGGGATCAGCGGGCCTTGCATAGTTCACTGGCCTGCAGGTCTGAAACGACATGGTGACATTGATCACAGACCAGGTCATTTGATTGACCTTATGCCAACCCTGCTTGATGCGGCCGGAGCGTCTTATCCGGAAGAATTCCAGGGACATTCGACTGCTCCTCTGGCTGGGGTAAGTATGATGCCGCTATTGCAAGGTAAAAAAGTCGAGGAGCGAGTTCTATGTTTCGAACATGAAGGCAATCGTGCTATAATTGATGGCCGTTGGAAACTATCGGCACTGAGAAATCAGCCATGGGAATTATACGACCTGGAAAATGATCGTACGGAGCTTGTCAACCTCGCGTCAGAACATCCTGACATTGTTAGCAGGCTGGATAAAGAATGGAATGAATGGGCAGAAGAGAATTTCGTAACACCTCTGATAAAGAATTTTAGGGTACCATTCCTGAAATCTGCAACATAATACCTGAAAAGGATATTTTAGAGAATCTAATTTTTCGCAATAAATATTAAACTATCTTTCCAGTTCGGAAGGTGACAGTTATATTTTTGCGAAAAAACTAAAAAATAAACGCTCTACGTTACACGTTGTACGCTAAAAAACATGTCTTTGGAAAATCTGGGGACACCATATTAATTTATGTTTATCAAGTTCAGTTACATATTTCTAAATCCTGCAAACTGTCCCTATTTAATCTTATCATATCTCAATGTCACGATAA
>CAZYWY010000047.1:0-9089 GCA_964651605.1 uncultured Pirellulales bacterium
GGATAGAATCGTTCCCCTCGTATCGAGAAGATGCACTTCATTAGGCGAGAGCTTCAGGCCTTTATTTGCCAACTCCAGAGCCTCGTCGTATTTATCGGGACTGTTCTGGTCCTGAATAATCCACGCAAGGTCGTTGAGGATCCGTATTTCTTCAGGATAGTCCGCGAGCAACTGCCTGTATAACTGCTCCGCACGAGCGGCATCTCCTGTTTGAAAAGCGGCAGAAGCCAGGCCTATGCGTGCATTGATGGATTTCGGTGTCAGGCTGATAAGTTTCTCAAAGAGCTTTAATCCTTCCTTCTTGAGTGTCATCTTGTCCATACCGGCAAGAATCGTTGCAGCCTGAAGAAGTATTTCAGGATTCTGCGAGTCGGCGGAAAGATATTTTTCGCTGATTTGCTCAAGCGCATCATAATTCTTTTGCGATACCAGCAGTAAAAATCCGGTGTGAATAACGGCCTGGCTATTCGGAGCAATCGCTTCGGCCTGTGCGATGGTTTGCTTTGCCTTGTCAAAGTTTTCTGCCTGACGCTCCATCTCGGCAAGAGTTACCAAAGCAGAAACGCTTTTGCTTCCCTGTTCTGTTTGACAATAGGCCTGGAGTCTGGCAATCGCATCGCCCGGCTGTTTCATAGTAGCCAGTACCTGTGCCAGTGAAATCAATAGTTGTTCATTTGCGGGATTTTTCTCAACTGCGGATTCGAGCAGTGTTCTGGCCTCTTTTAGCAGGCTGCCGTCTGTGCTGATTATCGCCGCCCTTATTAAAACGTCACGGGCAGCGGCATTATTCGGGTCTTTCACAAGAGCCAGTTGGGCCAGGTCGGCTGCCATTTGTGTGCTGCCGGTCGCCAGTTCAGTCTGTCCCCGGGCGGCAAGTAATGCCGGATTCTCCGTATTGACTGCCAGAGCAGCAATGGCATAATCGCGGGCACTGCTGTATTGGCTGGCCTGCATCGCAATACCGATAAGAGCAAGATGTGCCTCAACCGCAGTCGGTGCAAGTTTCACGACTTTTTCCAGCAGCTCTTTTGCTGCCGTTAGTGACTCCGGCGTCGTATTTTCCAGCAGTTGCGATGCTCGCAGGAGCATTATTTCGGTATCATCAGGCAGCTTTTTCTCAAGCTGGGCAAGCATTTCGAGCGCTCTTGGACGGTCCTGTGCCGGGCCGGGAGAATACAGCAGCTTCATCAGCGTTCGCTGCAGGGCCAAATTTTCAGGATATTTTTTTATGCCTTCTTCGAGAGTTGTTACAGCCTGAGTGCTTTTATCCCTGCTCAGGTAAAACCTGCACAACAGTTCATAACCGTTGGCACCTGAACCGGTAAATGTAGTCAGCCTTTTATAATCTGCTTCAGCCAGGTCATATTGGCCCTCGCCGGCCAGATATGTCGCCCGTAACCAGTAAGAGTTAAAATTATTGTGGTCGGCCACATAATTGTCTATTACTTTCATTGCTTCTTCAGACTGACCAGCTGCCTTGAAAATTGCTGCTTTTACGCCTGTTATCGCTACTGAGTCACCGGTTATATCTTCTGCTTCCTTGAGCCAGACAAACGCCTGATTCGAGTCCTTGGTTTGCTGATAGAGCAGCCTGGCAAGCTGTATTCGTGATGCTGAATCCTGCTTGTCAGCCGCGACCCGCAGTTTCAGCTCATCAATTGCTCCGGGAATATCTCCTGTTCGCAAAGCTAAATTCACTTTCCATGCGTTGGTGGTATTCCAGTTTGTTTTCACCTGTTCCAGAATAGTCTGGGCTTCATCATATCTTTTCTGGTTCTCCAGCAGTAGTAATAGCCTGTCGGCAACATCAGCTGCGGAGGAATTTCGTGCAAGTGCCTGCCTGGCTGTATCCTCAATATTCTTGGCATCACCCAGTCTTTCATATAAATCCATAAGTGCCAGCACCGGCGCAGTCCATTGCGGGTCTGCGCTGATACAATAATTGAGCAACCCCGTGATGTCACGTTGTCTTTCACGCCACTGAGCCGAATTGAGCCACAGTGCCGCCTGATTCAGACGCCACCAAAGCCCGCTTTGTCCTTCTGCCAGTTTTAACTGCTCGATAAGCTGTCCGCTTTTTGTCGGGTCGTTCTGGATTTCAGCAAGGCTCAGCAGCAGCAAACGCCCCTGAATTTCCTGCGGGTTCGCTGCTGCAAGCTCGGTAAGAATGTTGATTCCCACCTTCCTCGCCTCTCTGTCCCCGCTGGTAATTTCAAGCAGTGCCAGCCGCACGGACAAGAACCGTTTCTGCTGTTTTGCTGTTATAGTATCGAGCCCTTTTCTAAGGCTGCTGCGAGCCATTTCATAATCTTTCTGGGCCACATAAAGCTCTGATAGTTTTAGCCAGGGTTCAGCGGCATTGACGTCGCGTTTGCCGGCGTTCTCACAGACGACCATCGCATCAGCGATTCGATTGTTTTGCTGGTAGAATTCCGCAAGTCTCATCTCTGCCGGCAACGGCTGGCTGCACTGCTGAATTGCCGAGTTTAATTCCTCCTCGACAGTATCGGGCTGATTAAGATTTTTGGCAGCCAGAGCCTGCAAAAGACGAATATTGATGTTATTGGGTTCAACCTTGCGAAGCTGCTGTAATTCTGCTGCCAGCTTTTCAAATTTTTCCGGACTGTTCTGGTCGGGCTGCCCGGCGGTTAAATTAATTTCCGCTTCAATACGCAGCAGTTTGGCGGCGACTGAATTAGGGTCGATTGATTCAGCTTGTTTTGCCGTCCTGAGCATATTGCTCCAGTCCCGCTGTTTTGAGTACTCCTGCGCCAATAGTTGTGCCATCTGCTCATCGTACTGATAAAGGCTCAGGTATCTGTTCAGTGCCGAAATCGCTCGCCTGGTTTGGTCGGTCTGGCTGTAAGCCTGGGCCAGAAGCCGCCATATATCCGCAATAGTGGCATTGCTGACCACTGCCGGCTGTAAAATATCTATAGCAGTATAAGGCTTACCCTCTGACATCGCTACAAGAGCCTGCAGGTAGGTGCTTTGAAGTTTGGATTGCTGTGTTTCTCCCGTTTTACTCAGGTTTTCAGTGTATTCATTCAGATATGTTTTTGCCTGATTTACCTTTCCGGCAACGGCGTAAATTCGGATAACTGCCGGCAGTATCTGCACTCTGTGTCTTTCTTCGGTCAAGTTTTCCATCGCTTCATCGGTCAGAGACACTGCCTGCGATATTTCGCCCCGCCGCATCGCCAGCTCCGAAGCCAGCAAATATCTGGCCTGAGTCGCACCTTTGACATCGATAAAGTATTTCTCTATAGTTGCCTGTGATAGTTTATCGAATGCCTTTACCTCCTCTGCTGTTCTGTCAGGTTCGCCCAGCGCCAACCACAGTGTGCCGGTTACAAAGATAATGTTCGGATTTTCCATACCGAGTGCATCTGCTGCCTGGAGGTCTTTGCGGGCTGCCGAGAGCCTGTCGTTGCTGCTCATCCCCAGGATAGCTGATGTTACACAGTAGAATTGTGCGCGATTTACCAAAGCCTCAGCGGAATCTGGGGCATAAGATACCGCCTTGTTCAGCCATTCGAGGGCTTTTACAGCCGAAGCGGGCGAGTAGTTGTCCTTTTTCATAACCACACCGCTCATCTTCTGACAGGCCTGTATATATTCAGGGTGCTTGTCGGAAAGCGCCTCGATTTTTTTTATCAACGCCGACAGCGTCTGCTGTGCGGCATCGTATTCGGTCTGGTTCATTTGGGCATCAGCCAGCCACAGGGGGGCATTGTTATCTTTCGGTGCATTCTCAAGCCTCTTGCTTGCGATGTAGGAAAGCTCATCCCAGTTATCCAGACCTGAATACAACATAGCCAGCTTGTCATAAGCGGTTTTATCTGTAGGGTCCAGTTGGATAACCATCCGGTATGCAGCAGCGGCGCCGGCAATTGTCTGGCCTGTCATCGGCCTGATGGCAAGTTTCGCTTCGGCGTATTTCCTGATAATCTCTACGTCATCCTGATTTCGTCCGATATACTCCTGGAAATATTTGCAGGCATCGACCCAGTCTTTGTTTTCGTAGGCTTTCAGGCCGGCATCAAGGTCGAGCTTAGACTGAAAGCTCCTTCGTATGCGGTTAGCTGCAAATAGTGATACCACAATCGCTACTGCTATTATGATTAAAATAACAAGTACTTTTACGTTGATTTTTGCGTTCCTTTTGCCTTTAAACATTATAAAATCCTTATCAATTACTTCATAAAAAGGGTAAAAAACAAAACTTTTATGTTTTTTTGTTTTATTATACCCAGTACCGTTTAAATTGCATTATTGTTCATCGTCTTATTTCTTTGCTATATTTAGGTTTAATATAGTGTAATTTTCAGTAAAATTAAACAGATTTGAGTATTTTTTTGTACCCTCAAAGAGTTGATAGTCATTAGTTGCAAATCAAATCTCCAGCGATAGTAACCTACAACTGACGACTAACGACCAACGAATAAAAAATAAATCTTTTATGCTTAAAGCAAATTGTTGAGTATGTTTTTGAAAAAATTCGATTTCAGGATGCTTGCCAAAATTTGAATTGAATCTTTGCAGTTATCAATCAACTCGGTTATAATGAAGCATCCAGATTCATGCCCTGAGAGTAGTCGAAGGGTAAAAAATGTAAAATCTTAAAATCCTGGCCGATTTTAAATGCGAAAAGTAAAAGTAAAAAAACAGGCACAAAGTCCCGTAAGGGATGCCTTACGGCAGCACAAATGGGCAAAGGCACAAAGTGGCAAAAACATAAAGATTTCTCTGTTTTTTGCTCTTTTATGTTTTTGTACGATTTTATCTGCCGGTTGTGCAAGCACCGGACAAATAGATTCTCGGGAAATAATTAATGTTGCTCCGCAGGTTCAGGACAGTTTCTTCAAGACACTCACAAATATTAATGTGCTGGTCTTTAACGGACAAACCGATGATGTTCGCTCTGCTTATTATGCCCTGAGAGAGGATTTTCCCGACGTTGATGGACCGGATTTAGACCTCTACATCAAGGCGGATGTGCTGCTGTCGCAGGAAAAGCTGACCCGCTCAGCACAGACTTATGACAAGTTGCTTACTGATTTTCCAAAGAGCATACTTCACGAACAGGCTATAGCGAAAGAATTTTACATCGGCAGTGAATTTCTGTCCGGCCGGCCAAGGATTGTGTTGGGTTTTATTCCGATATCCGGTGTGGCTGAAGGCATCGGGATTATGGAGAAAGTTACCGACCACGCAGGCATAAGCTCGCAGACCGGAACACAGGCAGCTATAATGGTGGCTGAAATCTACGAGCAGCAGGGTAAATTCAGCGAGGCTTATCTGAAGTGGTGGGAAGTGTATGAGCAGTGGCGCAGCGGAACTCTCGGAAGGGACTCACTGTTGGGTATGGCCAGAAATAAACACGCCCAGTACAATAAAAATCCTGAGAATAAAAGGCCGTTCTATGACGCTTCCTGTCTTCGCAGCGCACGCAGTTATTACCAAAGATTCAAATCAGCTTTCCCGCAGGATGCTCAGGAACTGAATATAGAGCAAACACTCAGGGAAATTTACGAGCAGTTGGCTGAAAAAGACCTTGTTATTGGTCTGTACTATCGTCGTACCGGCAGTAAAACCGCTGCCAATCTTTATCTGTCTCTGGTCATCAGCGACTGGCCGCAAAGTCAGGCGGCTGAAACGGCAAGGGAAATTCGATTAAACGATTTTGACATTCAGAAATAACAAATGAAAAAAGAAGATAGAAAGAGAATTCAAAAATTAAAAATCAAAAATTAAAATTGTGGAAATCCGACCTTGTCGGATTGACTTCCTTAATTTTGCACTTTGCGTTTTGCATTTTTATTTTCTTTTGTCTGGGCTTATGCGGGTGCGACGGGCTGGGCGGCTATACCAACAAATCGCTCTTCCCGGATGATATCCAAAGCATACAAATCAAGATGTTCGATAACCAGTCTTTCCGCAGGGGGGTGGAATTTGAACTGACCGAAGCTTTATCAAAACGCATAGAGGCACAAAGTCCATATAAGGTGGTTTCAGATGCCGACCGTGCGGATTCTGTAATCAGCGGCCAGATAGTTTCCATAAGAGAATCGGCACTCAGCACCGACCGTCAGACTGGCCGGATTCTCGAAAAAGAAGTGCAAATCCAGGCGGTGGTCAACTGGAAAAACCTCAGAACAGGGCAAATGCTGCTCAACAATGTTACAGTTAATTCTTCAGCAACATATTCCCAGTTTCAAATGCAGGATTTTCTGTATGCTTCGGACCTGGCGGCAAACAATATGGCCCGGAAAATCGTAGAGTTAATGGAAAAGAAGTGGTAATATCGCAAAAGCGTTTATCGAAATATATTTAGAGAAATTATGAATAATAAAAACAAAAAACCGGTGCCGTCTTACCGTGGAACTCGCAAGAAAAGACCCGCTCCCAACCCCGCAATGCCTCGTTACAGGCAGGGGCCTTACAGCTACCTTATAATTGCGATTGTATTATTCATTGTGATGATGCTCCTGCAGCAAAGGCTCGGCAATAATATAATAAGCTGGGATGCGCTCGAGCAAAATCTCAGAGAAGATAAAATCAAGAGCATGGAAATAAGTGATACCAAAATCACGGGTACTTTCAAAGAGAACATCACTGTGGGAAAAAAGGAATATTCGACCTTCACAGTGAATTATTATGGAGATGCAGCAGTTGAGCGAATCTTTAAGATTCGCGATGAAATGCTCAAACAAAATCAAAGCGACATAGTCATTACATTCGCCGAACAAAACTTCTGGGTTCCTTTGTTCCTGACTTATGTATTGCCTCTGCTTATTGTGTTTGGTTTTCTTTATTTTATGTTCTTCAGGAATCTTCGCAGCGGAGCCGGCGGAATGCTTATGTCGTTCGGTCGCAGCAAACACCGTCTGCACGGCAAAGACAAGGCCAAAGTAACATTCGATGATGTTGCCGGCATTGAAGAGGCAAAGGATGAGGTTGCTGAAATAATAGAATTCCTGAAAAATCCTAAAAAATTTCAGCGTCTTGGCGGCAGGATTCCGCGCGGCGTCCTGCTGGTAGGCCCGCCAGGCTGTGGAAAAACACTGCTGGCAAAAGCCATTGCCGGCCAGGCGGATGTGCCTTTTTTCAGCATCTCAGGCAGTGATTTCGTAGAGATGTTCGTCGGAGTCGGCGCTTCGAGAGTGCGCGACTTGTTCAAGCAGGCAAAGGAAAATTCTCCCTGTATCATATTCCTTGATGAGGTCGATGCAATCGGGCGAAAACGTGGCCCGGGATTCGTCGGGGGCGGTCATGATGAGAGAGAACAGACCCTCAATGCCATACTGGTTGAGATGGATGGCTTTGATACCAACGACCAGGTCATAGTAATCGCCGCCACAAACCGTGCCGATATTCTTGACCACGCCCTGACCAGACCCGGCCGATTCGACAGGCAAATCTTCATTCCTTTGCCCGATTTGAAAGGCCGACTCGAAATCCTCAAGGTTCACGCCCAGAAAGTCAAGCTGGACCCCAACGCCACTCTTGAAAGACTTGCTCGCGGGACTCCTATGTTCAGCGGGGCTGACCTGGCTGCCATTATCAATGAGGCTGCTCTTGGCGCAACAATGGCAAACAAGGACTTCATAGAGATGGCCGACCTTGAAGAAGCACGTGACAAAGTCCGGTGGGGCAGAGCCAAAAAAAGCAGGGTCATAGACCAGAAAGAAAAAGAAATCATCGCTTACCACGAGGCAGGCCATACGTTGGTTCAGTCTCTGCTCAAAGATGCCGACCCGCTTCATAAGGTCAGTATTATCCCCCGTGGCCCGATGGGCGGAGCGACCTTTGCATTGCCGGAAAAGGACCGGACGCTCTTTACGAAAAAATATTGTATGGCACTGCTGCAGGTCTGTTTCGGCGGTCGCATATCTGAGCAATTGTTCTGCGATGACATCTCAAGCGGAGCGCAAGCGGACATTCAGCAGGCTACCAATATCGCAAGACAAATGATTCAGGCCTGGGGTATGAGCAGCGAAATTGGCCATATCAGCTACGGACAGGACGGCAATGTAAAAGATATGGTCTATCTGGTCCCGACGGAGAAAGAGTACTCGGAAAAAACTGCTGAAGTAATCGACAACGAAGTGAAAAAAGTTACCGATGAGGCATACCAGAAAGCTGAAGAGGTCATAAAAGCAAACAAAGACAAACTTGAACACATAGCAAAAGCTCTGCTGAAATACGAAACTCTCGATGCCGAGGAGGTAAAGCTGATTTTGCAGGGCGGTATCCTCGATAAACCCACCGTTGCGGACCTTATAGCTGCCGAGCAGACCAGAATCAGTTCTGAACAAAAGCCGCAAGAGCAGAAGTCGGCGTCGGCGGATTAGCTTTATGTTGCTTGATTTTGTTCATAAATTCTTCTTATCATTTATACCGCTTTTTGTGGCAGTGGATGCGATTGGTGTGTTGCCTATTTTTGCATCTCTTACCGTGGGTTTGACACAAAAGGAACTTTCGACAATTATTATTCAGTCAATGTTCACCGCCATTTGTCTGTCCCTGGTTTTTGGCCTTGTAGGCAAACAGCTTTTCAATTTTCTTGGCATAGAAATAGCGGATTTTATGATTGCAGGCGGTCAATACTATTCAGCATTGCTATTATTGATATTATCAATCCTGCAAAGAAAAGACGCCTGCCGGGACGGGAAATAGGCGCAGTACCTATAGGAACACCTTTGATAGCTGGCCCTGCTGTGTTGACCACTTCGATGCTGTGCGTTTCTGAATATGGCTATCTGCCGACAATTGTATCTGTTGTTGTTAACATTCTCCTGGCCGGTCTGATTTTCAGATTATCCGCAAGTTTAATCAAGTTTCTCGGCGATGCAGGCTCAAAGGCAATATCAAAAATTTTCAGTCTGCTTCTGGCTGCCATTGCAGTTATGCTGATAAGAAAAGGGCTGGCACAGTTTCTATAAAAACTGTCTCATATCATTTGTGATTAATAATTGCGCTGAGCATACTTTGTTCGACAAACGGATTTAATACTACAGCGCCATTTGACAAGAAAAAATTGTTCTATTTCGTCAAAATACGAAGCACGAAATCCGAAACTCGAA
>CAZYWY010000048.1:0-9075 GCA_964651605.1 uncultured Pirellulales bacterium
TCGTTATCAGTATGAATAACTGGGTTATTTAAAAACCGAATCTGTGATTTATGCAGATTCCTTTTTGATGTTCTGTTTGGCGGTGAACAGCCCGGCTTTGCCCTCAACAATATCGCGGCCAATCACATATCTGGCAGGTTTGACCTCTTCGGGCAGTTGGTACATTAAATCAACCATAAGCTCCTCGGTGATTGCCCGCAATGCCCGGGCGCCGGTGTCTCGCTTGAGGGCTTTTTGGGCCAGGGCGTGCAGGGCCCCATCGGTAAATTCAAGGCTGGCATCTTCCATCTCGAAAAACCGCCGATATTGCTTAATAAGGGCGTTTTTAGGCTTGGTCAGGATGTCTATCAGGGCTGATTCATCCAAGGCTGTAAGGGTCGTAATGACCGGCAGCCTGCCAACTAATTCGGGAATCATACCGAATTCGATAACATCCTCCGGCACGACCTGCTTTAAGATTTCATCGTACTGGCTTCCCTCATCGGGCTGGCCGGTCAGCTCGGAGCCAAAGCCAATCATCTTTTTGCCGAGCCTCTTTTTTATGATGTTATCCAGGCCTACAAAAGTGCCGCCGCAGATAAATAAAATCTGCGTTGTGTCCATTTGGATATAGGATTGTTCCGGGTGTTTTCTGCCACCCTGCGGGGGGATATTGGCCATAGTGCCTTCGAGCATTTTCAGCAGTGCCTGCTGGACGCCCTCGCCGGAGACATCGCGGGTAATGGAAACATTCTGGCTGGTCTTGCCGATTTTGTCTATTTCGTCGATATAGACGATTCCTCGCTGTGCGGCATCGATGTCATAATCGGCGTTTTGCAGCAGCCGAAGCAGGAAGTTTTCGACATCCTCGCCGACATAGCCGGCCTCGGTTACAGTGGTCGCATCGCAGATGGCAAAAGGCACATCCAGTTCACTGGCGAGAGTAGAGGCCAGCAGCGTCTTGCCTGAGCCGGTCGGGCCGATGAGCAGGACGTTGGATTTATCGATTTCAATATCGCTGTCGTCCGTGCTGCTGTGCAATAGCCTTTTATAGTGATTATGCACCGCAACGGAGAGATATTTTTTTGCGTGTTCCTGGCCAATTACGTACTGGTCGAGGTATTCTTTGATAGCTCTGGGTTTTGGCAGTTTTTTCAGGTTGAAATTTTTACCGGCTTTCTTTTTGCTCTGTTTGGTGATATTGTAGCACAGGTCCACGCACTCCGAACAGATAAAGACATTATCGGGGCCTTCGATAAGGTTATCAGTCTGACTGGCGGGTTTACCGCAAAAACTACAGATTGCTTTTGAATTTCTGCCGTTTGGTTTGTTAGCCATTTTATACGTCCTGCTTCAAAAATCGTTTTTTACCGGCCTCTAATCACCAAGCTCTAATGAGTAACCAATACCACAGATGCCAATGCCACTATATTATAATAAAATAATAGTATTGGCTAAACAATTAAAAACATTCCGATATTCCGCAGCAAGCCTGCTTTTTCAATCTTCCATTTGAGCAGGACCTGCCTGCGTTTCAGCCAGCCGTAATTTGCCAAAGAAGAAAATTCGGTCAGCATTTGAATATCATAATCCTTCAATCGGCTTTGATAACATTCGAGAAAATATTTGGCCTGCATAACATTCTGATAAAAACGTTTTCTGGCTTTTCTTGCCCCGGCAAGCAATCTGTTCACAAAATAAAACCATCCGTATTTCGATGCTCCGTAATAATTTTTGTCGTGCTGGCGATAGAGCAGCGTCGGTACATCCAAATATACGATTTTCCCCATCGTAGCACCGATTAAAGAGAGCCAGTGGTCGTGCATAACTGCCTGCGGCGGTATTGTTCCGCATAAATCGACAAAGGCGCGATTGATTAAAATAGTACAGCCGCTCGGCACATTCTGGACAAGAAGCTGGCTTAGTTTGATTCCCTTCGGATTCAAATTCTGGTATTTGAAATAAGAATCACTGATTACAGTAAGATTCACATCTGAAACATATTTGTCTGTGAATACCATCAGGGGAACAGCCGGCCCCTCTTCACTTTCCCTTTTTTTCATCAGTGCGAGCGTTCTTGAAATTTTATCTTTCAGCCACACATCATCGTGGTCGCAGAACATTACATATTCAGACGAGCAAAGTGACAATAAAGCTGAGAAATTTTCGCAGGCACAGGAGCGACCGGCTGAATCAAAAAAAATAAATTTGTCACTATATCGCCGGCGGTATCCCTCGATAATCCTGAGCGTGTCATCTGTTGAGCCGCCATCCCGAATTAACAGACGCCAATGCGGCTCATCCTGCTCTAATATGGATTCGAGCGTCTGCTGGAGATGTTCGGAGGAATTATATGTAGCCAAGAGGATATCAATCATTGCATTGATTCTGCATTTTTAAAACGGTCCTTCAGGTTTTCTATGATTTTAGAATACCTAATTCGCTCAGGCAGCAAAAAATAAAACCTTTTAATTACAGCGCGGATGTTCGGTTTAAAGAGCATAATTCTCATGCGCCTTAAAAGACTTCCGATTTTGCGCAGAGGAGCCGTATATCGCCAGGAACGGGAAGTATAGACACTATAAAGCTCTTCACGATAACGAGCGATTGCTTTGTCTTTTTCAGAAATAGTAGATTTAGAATTATAAATATCTTTCTCCATCTTTTATCTATTATTATTAAAATGAGCCTCCAAAAAATTTCTAACTGGTGTCTTACCACTTTTTGCTAAGTCATTTTCTGTTCGAGTGAAGCATTTCAGAGACTTCAGAATTAACAGCTTTTTTATTCATCAAATTTCAGTGCAAACAGTTTTAACCAGTGGATATTTACCTATTTTTAATAAAATTAATAAAACTTTCTTCTATCGAATCAATAGTATGATTTGCAGCTACATCGTGTTGAGCTTTTTGACCAGATTTCAACAAAAGGGATTTATCTTTAATAAATAATTCTATTTTTTCAGACCATTCATCAGGATTTGAAGCCAGAAAACCATTTTCCCCATTTCGTATTATTTTCAAATATTCATCCGTGGGACTAGCCAACACGGGAATTCCTACCGCGCCAGCTTCAATATATTTCACAAATGATTTGGCATTATTAAATTCATTCCGAATTAATGGGATTAGCATCAAATCATTTTGTTTATATATCTCAAACATTTGTTTATAAGAAACACAGTTAATCTTGGTTACATTTGGCAAAGATAACATTAAATCGGGCACTTTGACTGGTCCTATAACTGTCAAATGTAATCTTGTATTTCCATCAAGTAAGAACTGTAACATACGCGATATCTCGGCAAAATCACCGTGATGTGTTCCACTTCCACTTGCGAATATCAATCTTATATCTTTTGATTGTTTTTTGTTATTCGTACTTATAAAATGCGGCATTATTTTGTTCGTATAAGTCACGACTGGTTTTTTGTATTTATCTGCTAATACACAAGCAATCTTATGTGTTGATGTTATAAATGAATTCATATAACTCATTGTTTTTTCAACAGCAGAAACCATTGCTGCCGCTTCTTGATATGTCATATTTTGGCTTACCACTGGTCCGAGTTGATAAACAAACTCTGAAAATAACAAATCATCTATTTCTCCGATGCAGTGCACACTGGAGTTTTTAGCTATTTCAATAAATTGTTTTGTGTTTCCAGATGTAAATGGAACCCTGTGAAATATAACCATATCGGTTTTAGAGAGGTGCTCTTTAAAAGCTTCAGGTGAAAAAAAAGAGTTTATTACTACACTTTCAATCCCATATTTCTGCATCGCTAATGCCGGTGTTATAACCCTATACAATACGCTACCACGAACAAAATCTTTCTCATAAATGTGAATGATTTTAACATTGCCAATAGTAGAGGAAAATGTTGAGAAGTCACTTGGCTGTACACAAAAATTGCCAAAATCAATAAATGGCTCTAATTTATTATATTTTCCCCCTCGCAATAACAATTTTGACTTAACATTTTCCGGAGTTTTACCATTTGATAATGTTCTATGCATAGTATTTACCTGTGAACGTTCTTGGTTAAGAAGAGGATTGCGAAGGCTTTTGATAAATTCTAAGATGCGATCCAAGGCATATTCTGCATCAATTTTATCAATTACCAGCCCCTTTTCGTATTGACCAACTCGTTCAGGAGGAGCTCCAATATTGAACACTGCAACCGGTATGTCCATTTCAATTGCTTCCTGAGCAGTTCTGCAAAATGTCTCCCCCCAAATAGAAGGGATAAAAACAATATCAATTTGGTTCTGCTCCATCATATCTGGCAACATCTCTCTTTGGTATTCTTCTTTACATATAATTTCATGTTTTAGCTGGCAATCAAAAGTTTTACCAAAAAGAAATACTTTTACTTCTTTATTATATTTTGCTTTTGCTATGCGAACCATATCTAATACAATAGAGGATCCTTTAGCATAGTTTATGACACCAATAACAGCAATATTAAATCTGTTTCCATGTGGATAGATGATTGCTTTGCGAAGATAATCAATTGATATTACTGAGACCTTAATTTTTGGTTCTATCTCAGGGTAGATATTAACTATTACGGATTTCGTGAAATTTGAATATACTACAAGCGTATCTGCCCAAGAAAAGAATTTGCTCCACATCCGTCTCCAACAAGAAAGTCTTACGAATCTTTGATCAAATCTCATACGACTGACAATGTTGTCGTAACATGAGCCACAACCATTCTGATTGTTTAACTTGCAAAATTCTTTCTCCATATACATAAGCCTGTATTCTGGACACACTGCATAAAAATCGCGAATATGTATTTCAACTATAGGATTATGTACCTTCTTAATTTGATAAATAACATCAATAATCTTCTGAATTGCTTGGTATCCTACAAGTTGATTTATAATTATTTTGTCAATTCTGAAAAAATCAAAAAGTTGACTTATTTGGTCTTCGGATTCGAGAGTAAAATGTAGTTTGTAATCGCGATAGAAAACATTGAGGATGTATTTATTTACATCTACAGGACGGATAACCAGACACAGTGTGTCTATTTTGTAATTTTTGACATAGTCAAAACAAGCAAAGGCCGAACCACCACCATTGACATGTTCAAAACGTAATACTGTTTTGGCAGAATGTTTGGCCATCAATATAAGCAATAACAAATCACGAATGCTTCTGTATTCGATGTTTTCCTGGGTTTTTTTCACTTCCACAGAATATTCTGGATACCGTTTGTTCACAACACTCAGGTTCTTTTCAATATATTTTGCTCTTGTTACGATACCAAAACTTTTTGATTGGTGGTGTACAACAAATATATTTGTTGCAATAACGTTTTTGAAACCAGCATTTTTGGCCCTCATACACCAGTCATTTTCTTCACCATAGCCTTTCCCAAAAGCAATTTCATCAAATAACCCTATTTGCTCAATAGCCTCCATAGACATAGCCATGCAAAATCCGTGGCCGGTTGGTGTTTCTATATATATGTTACTTTCTGGATTAAGTCTTTTAAATTCATCGTCTATTTCTTTCAGGGACATACCTTCAAATAAATCGTTGTTAATTCCGAACTGTGGAAAACTCATTATAGTGGCAGAATTCGACATCGGTGTCACGCTGGCAATTTTTATCTGAGACCAAATTGGATGAAACATTCTTGAGAGCCAGCCTTCAGGCATTTCAATATCGCTATTAATAATGACAACATCTGTATTTTTTGTATTACTAAGTGCCCGGTTTACTGTTTTAACAAAACCTAAATTTTCTGAATTTAGAATAATTTTAAAATTTTTATGTAATTGAGAGTATTTTTGGAGCAAAGGTATCACTCTCTCATCTGTGCTTTTGTCATCAATTGCTATTAGCTCAAATTTAACCTCGCTGTGAGCATATATCGACTCAAGCAATTTTTCCAAACACTCATACGCATTATAAACAGGTAAAATTATCGATACCGTCTTATTTTCATAGCGATTCTTGAGAGGTATTTTAATTGTGTCAATCAGTTCAAAACGAACTTTAGGTAATTTTTGTACATGCGGAGAATTATTTTTAATATTGGTATATAAGTCATTTGTTGAATAAATTAAAGATGGTTTACGATTTTCAGTGATACCATATTTTATATAATGATAGAATGGATTTATGCTGATATTAACAACGTCAGGATAAGTTTTTAAGTACCATTTCGTATTGAAGTACTCATTTGGATTTCGCCCCTGGCGCCAGCCGTGACGGACATAATGCTTCACAGGGTCCATACAACTGCGGGCTACGTCGAGATTGTTCTTCAGATAATACTGTCTGTCAAAAATTCCGCTGCGTTTAATTGTATGAACTACATACATTTCTTTTATACGATTGTATATCTTTCTAAGCATAGTTATTTCTTCTGTGTGTCCAAATATCTCCGAATTGTCTGCTCGACAGGTAATTCCGGCAGCGAGTAGCCGTCCTCTATTTGAATCGCTCGCTCACACAATTCTTCAATAGCGGGCATAGAATGCGAAACCAAAACCACCGTGCGGTCGCTTTTTATTTTCTCTTTAATCAATTCCGGAGCCTTAGCTTGAAAGGACTGGTCGCCGGCAGCGAGAGCTTCATCAATCAACATCACATCGGTATCAACATAATAAGCAATGGCAAAACCAAGCCTCGAACGCATACCATTTGAATAATGCTGGATAGGCTCGTCGATGAAGCTGCCGATGTCTGCCAAGGCGATTATTTCCTCCACGCAATTGCGTATATGCTTTTTATCCATTCCCAGGAGCAGGCCGTTAAGCAATATATTTTGCCTGCCTGTAAGCCTCGGCTCGAAGCCGGCCCCGAGCGACTGCATAGTCACTCTGACATTTGCCCGCGTTATTGAGCCTTTGTCGGGCTTGAGGATATCCGCCATAACTTTTAAGAGGGTGCTTTTTCCGGCACCGTTTCTGCCGATAATTCCCACCTTCTGGCCTCGATAAACCTCAAAAGAGACATCGTGCAATGCCCAGAATTTATTTCTTTTCCAGGGCATAGACGCAGCTTTACGATAATACATTCCAATATTTTGTAAATCAAAAATCAAGTCATCCATCAGGTTATAATCAGCTCAACTTCGGAAAATATCTATTGAATCTATGGATTAACAGCCAGCCAATTGTCAGCAGGACGATGCTTTCTGCAAATGTACATGCCAGCGGCGCTAACACAGGCCAGTTGCCGTGCAGCAGAACCGCCCGATATTGTTCAATCAACACGGCAACTGGATTCAGGCGGATAATATTCTGGGCCTTGGTCGATAAAGTCCTGACATCATAAAATACGCCGGAGACAAAAATAAGCAGATTCATTATTGTACTTAAAATCAGGTGGAAATCCGGGAAAAAAGGCGTTATTGCCGCACAAATCATCGAACAACCGGCGATTAGAAGCATTTCAAGCAGAACCAAAAAAGGCAATGCCAGATAGGCCCACGTAGGAGCTATACCGGCTAGCCAGACTACAACTATAACCAGCAGTGCAGTAATGAGAAACTTCACCAAATTCACCAACACCACAGCAAACGGAAAAATACTTTTATGCAGATAGACAAGCTGCATCAGGCTGTGCCCATCCGTAATACTCACGGCGCTGCGGGTAATAGTGCCTGAAAAAAAGCGATACACAACGATGCCGCTGAACAGAAAGATTGCGAAATTCTCTGTCTGGCGATGAAGAATATACTTAAACGCGACATAATACACCGCCAGGCTCAACAGCGGGTCAAAAATCCACCATAAAAAGCCTGCATAAGTTCGGCTCGCCTCGCTCCGTAATTCCGCAGCGGCACGAAAGGTAACAATATTAAAATATTTTGATAACATTACCCCTCAATTAATAAAACCATGCAAATAACAAATCAACTCTGTATAATAATTCCTACGAGACGATAAAGCAATTTTTTTTAGGTCTCTGACTGCACAATGGGGAAATATATGTTATAATTATCTTGTTAAACATATACGATTATAAAGTCTTCCTGCGTGGAAATTTTTTTTGAATATATCTCGACAACATAGAATAATTTTAATCCTGCTGGTTTTGTACTGGCTGGCTCTGATTTTCTTTGCGCACGTGCCGATTCCGCAAACAGTTCGACAGGCTGACCTTTCCGATAAATCGCTGCACTTTCTGGCATATCTTGTGCTGACTTTTTTATTCTGGTTCAGCTTCAAGCCCGAACAGAAAGTCCGCTGGCATAAAGCTGCAGCCTGGCTGACGTTGTTCATACTTACCGCTTATGGAATCGTCGATGAATTAGTCCAAAGTCATATCGGCCGGACCTGTGATGCAATGGATGTTGCCGCTAATGCAGCAGGTACGTTTGCAGCTTTGATTATTTTGACTTTTATTTCATTTTGGCCGGCGGCTCTTCTGGTGGCCGCTGCGGTGATTTTCGGCGTAACAAATGTCGCCAGAAAAAACCTCAACGAAGTGCTGCCGTTTGCGGCTGTAATGTTTGACCTTTTTGCTTATGCGGTTTTTACGTTTCTGTGGATTGTAAATATGAAACGTTTCATCTGGCCAAAAGCCACATCTATCAAATGGCTAATCCCGGCAATAACTGCCCCTGCGGTCTTTCTGCTGATTGTCGAAGTAACAACAATTCTTCTGGGCAGGAGTTTTAACTGGACCGGTATAATCGTTCCCGGTGGGGCAATCATGGCAACCGTTGCTGCGATTTATATCAAAAATATGCTCCGCAGAGAACGCAACTATATATATCAATGATTCCGTGACATATCTGCGGTCTCAGGCTGTTTTTTAAAAGGCTTGTAAAGCGGATCGCCGAGCAGCAGCATCCGCCACGAATTAAACGGGTTTGTGCGGTAATAGGCCTCAACCAGACAGACGCCGTCATATAACCTGCCAAAAAAATCCTTCGGCCTGGGGAAAGACTGTAAATACGGTTCTTCCGCCGAGCCGAGTGTCGCCGTTATGCCGTCAGCCAGCATAGCCGGACACCACGTAATCGCATTCGGGTCACGCAGATTAGCCGCCTCGAAACTTGCGATATGAAACCCAACTGCTCCGGGCACAAAATCGAAGGCATCGATATACTTTTTCAGGCTG
>CAZYWY010000049.1:0-9009 GCA_964651605.1 uncultured Pirellulales bacterium
TTCGCAGGGAAAAATTTTGATACCCGGCTGGCTGAGCAGGAATTTTTTTTGTCGAATTCAACTGCAACCAACCGGCAGATAAAAAATCTGAAGGGAAAAATCAGCCGGCTCGAGCCGCAGCAGAAAGAAAAAATGAACGAAGTAATAACAATAAGAAGATTCAGGGAGGGGCTGGAAAAAATGCGGGAAAAGGCAAAATTGCTGTTTATTAAAGAGATGGATACGCTCGAACAAAAGGCGCTCGACGATGCCGCAACGGTCTCATTCGTGCGAAGCGCCCGAAATCAGGAGAACAGCCGTGAATAAAAAAATGTTGATTATAACAATTGTCCTCGGCCTGCTGAGCTTCGGGGGGGCATTTGCCGTAGGCCTGCTTGGCAATGCGAAAAGCAGAAGTGAACAAAGCCAGATGCAGCAGAAAGCGGCACAGCAACCTTCGGACAACAAGCCGCAGGGCCGGCAGTTCGATGCAATCCCGGCCGTTGAAGGTACAGCCGTAACAGTAAGTATGAGCGAGCAGCAGCTAAAGAATCTCATCCATGATTTAAGAATAAAGATGCAGGATTATGAACAGAGAGTTCAGGCTCTTAATCAGCGTGAGCAGAGACTTCAGATGGCCCAGGATTCATTAAAACAGGACATCAACAAGCTGACAGACCTGCAGACTTCTCTTGCATCGATGACGGCCAGCATCAAAAACGAGCAGGAGAAACTGCTCAAGAACAAGCTCGAAATCAATCAGATTGAAAAAACCAACCTGGTTCAGATAGCCGGCACCTACGACAAAATGGATTCAGCCAGTGCCGGCAAAATAATAGCCAGGATGTGCAAATCGTCAGGCTCAGAAACAGACCAGAGCAACTCAGCCGATTTTTCCGGCACCGGTTACGATGACGCCGTGCGTATTCTTTATTATATGGCCGACAGAACAAAAGCCAAGCTGCTGGCCGAGCTTGCCGGTTCAGAGCCGCAGCTTGCCTCAATGATAAGTCAGCGGCTAAAGCAAATAACGGAGAAATAGCAGACACAGAGGCTTTATGGATATAGCGACAATATTCGGCATAATTCTCGGATTTGCTGTCATTATTTGGGCAATGTTCATCGGGGGCAGCCTGCGAATATTCTGGGATGCTCCGTCGGTGGCAATTACAATGGGCGGAATGCTCTGCGCAACGATGATACATTTTTCACTGCCGCAGTTTCTGGGGGTGTTCTCGGTAATTAAAAAGACAGTCATAACAAAAGTGCCTTCGCCTCTGGAACTGATTCAGAGAATGGTCAATTATGCCGCCATAAACAGGCGTGACGGCGCTCTGGCTCTGGAAAAGGAAATCAGCAAGACAAACAATGCGTTCCTTATCAAAGGCCTTCAACTGCTAACCGATGGCCAGCAGAGCGAAAAAATCAGAGACCTGTTGTCTATGGAAATCCAGTACCTTCAGGAACGTCACTCGAACGGCAAAAAAATCCTCGAATTTATGGGCGCAGCAGCTCCGGCTTTTGGAATGGTCGGGACGCTCATCGGCCTGGTGCAGATGCTCAAAAATCTCTCCTCGCCCAACCAAATCGGAGCCGGAATGGCAGTTGCCTTAATCACGACTTTTTACGGTGCCATAAGCGCCAATCTGATTTTCATTCCGCTTGCCGGAAAACTCGGCATTTATTCCAAGGCGGAAATCACAACAATGGAAATGATTGTCGAAGGCATTTGTTCAATCGCCGAGGGCGACAGCCCCACAGCCGTCCGTGAGAAGATGCAGGTGTTTATCTCGCAGGGCAAACGCGAGGCTCTGAAAGCAACAGTATAATGGGACAGAACAGAAAACAGCCTCTCCCCGACGAATCACCTGGTGCACCATTGTGGATGGTAACCTTCAGTGATTGTATGAACCTGCTGCTGACATTTTTTGTGCTTATTACGACCTTCTCATCCTATGACACGCAGGTGCTGTCGGATATGGGGACAACTTTCCGTCAGATATTTTCAGTCGGAAACGCGCCGATAGAAAAAACGCCCAAAGAGGCAGTATTATCTCAAAGTCTGGTTGCGCCGGTTGAATACTACGCAAAAGGCAGCGAATCGCCGACCCTTACAATGGGCACAGAAAACAGCCTTAAAAAGGAATATCCGCCCGCCGACCTGAGTGAGGGCAAGACATTTTTAATTCCGTCTGCGGATATTTTCCTCGGTAAAGGACAGGCTTTATCTGCTTCAGGCAAAAATTTCCTGGCAACGATGGCATCATTTTTAAAAGAAGTACCCTGCCGGGTGGTAATCAGCGAAATATTACCGGATAACGAGGATAACGAACAAGCCGATATGCAGCGGGCACTGGCGATAATGGAATATCTTACCGTAAAAGAAGGGCTGGATAACAAAAGATTCAGCGTATCCGCCGCCGACCTTTTGCCCGTAGGCAGCGTTGAAAATACCATAAAAAGTCCTGAACCTGCACGTGTGCTTGAGATAGCTTTGCTGGAACGGAGTCTGTACAATTGAACCGAAAACAGATTACAGAAGAAACTGCAAAGACCCCGTTGTGGATTATCACATTCTCGGATATGACAACGAATCTGCTGACATTCTTTGTTTTGCTCGTCAGTATGGGTTCTATCCGCGATGATTCTCTCGGCGACCAGGGTAAGGCATTAACATTCCTCGGTGAGGTAAAGCTCGGTTTCGGATTCAGCGAAAAAATAGCGTTCGATGCTTTAAAGATTAGACATCATATATCAGGCCGGGATGAATTACCACAAGGCAGAACAATAGATGCCAAAGAAGAAGACCTCCGCAGGACTTATGAACAGTTGCAAAAATTATCAACAATAATAAACAAGGAGTCTCCGGCGGAAAAATCCGTATTCTCCGTAGTGAACGTTCATTTCGCAGCAGGTTCGGCTGAACTTGATGAGCAGTCGCAGCAATTTTTGTTTGAATTTTGTCGGGATTTGCAGCAAAGCATCTCCAAGGCGTCTGGAACACTTTATGTGCTGGGTCTTGCCGGTGATGTGCAGACACAAGGACAACAATGGCTGCTCTCGGCCGGACGCGCAGAAATTGTTGCGCAATTTCTGCGGGATAACCTCGCCCCGGCAAACCGTATAGAAAGGCCGGATTCAATCTATTACGAACCCGCCGATTCCTGGAACATTTATTCCTGGGGTGCAGGGGCAGGCGGCGACTGGGTCAAATCCGACAGCACAATGTCCGGGCTTTCACAGATTTTAATCGCAGTTCAGCGGCCAGGCGATTAATCATTGTAACTGTAAAATTTCTCGACAGGCCAATCTACCTCTGCGCTTAATTTCAATTCTGCCAGCCTTTCTTTCAGCAGAAAATGCCCTTCTGCCGCTGTGGTACGCCGTTTGCAGCTTAAAGTATGAATGAATAATTTTAAGAAAAAAAATATTGTAATTCTGTCGGTAATTGCTCTGAGCGGCTGTATGTTTCTACTCGCTTCTGCATCGGGTGGCGGCAACAGGCCGGCAGCAGATATAAACTCGGTCAATGAAAAAAATCAGCCGGCGACAGATATGCAATCCGCCGGCGAGTCGCTGTCTATTGCTGATTCCAACTTATTTAAAAATTCCGATTATAGTACTTCCGGCAACGAGCTGTTTTTCAGGATGTTGCTTTCGGTTCTGGTTGTAGCTGCTCTCGGTGTGGCAGCGGTGGTATTGTCAAGAAAAGTATTTCCTCGAATCAGCAGCCTGCAGGGCAAAAAAATCCGCATCACTGAGACTGTCTATCTCGGACCCCGCAGGTCGGTGCATCTGCTCGAAGTAGGCCGGAAGCAATTCCTCATAGGATGCACAAACGAAAATATAAATACGTTGGCAGATTTAACCGGCATATCAACGGATTTGCCGCCACAAAAAGATAAATAGCGATGTAACGGATTTTCGCAATGAAAGCTGTCTTGAAAATACTTTTCATTATACCTGTTGTTCTTGTATCGGCAGGCTCATCTGCCGGACAAAATATCAGTTCGCCATTAGGTGGTCTGCCGGGTAGTTTGCCTGTTCCATCAATACAGCAGCCTGGAGCAGCGGGTAATTCAGGCACATCAAATACGACCAATTCACTGCCGAGCATCTCGGAGCTGAAGGACGTTGTTGATAAGGCGATGGCCTCACAGGACCAGAAGCAGGAATGGTCCACTCCGGTCAAGCTGGTGATTATTTTCTCAGGTCTTGCGATTCTACCGAGCCTTCTGGTGATGATGACGTCCTTTACCCGAATCGTTATAGTATTGTCTTTCGTCCGCCGGGCATTGACGACTCAGACAATCCCGCCGACAATTGCCATAATGGGTCTGGCGTTTTTTTTGACCTTATATACGATGGCTCCGACCTTTGCAGCAGCCAACACGCAGGCTGTGCAGCCGTATCTGGCGGATAAAATCGACTTCCAGACCGCCTCTGCACGGGCAGGTGACTGCTTCAAGGCATTTATGCTCAGACAATGCAGAGAAGCGGATTTGCTCTTATTCGTGAAAATGGCCAAAATCGAGCCGCCGGCCAGACCGACCGACCTGAATATGCACATAGTAGCGCCGGCCTTTATCATCAGCGAATTTCGCACCGCATTTGAAATCGGCTGTCTCCTGTTCATCCCGTTTCTGCTGGTGGACATTGTCATTGCCGCCGTTTTGCTTAGCGCCGGTATGATGATGCTGCCGCCTGCGATGATATCGCTGCCTTTTAAGCTGATATTGTTTATCCTCGTCGATGGCTGGGGATTACTGGCCAAAAGTATCAGCCTGAGTTTTAGATAGTTATTAAAAATATTTTTCATTCGGAACATAAATTATGGACAGCAGTTTTGCACTTTATCTTGGCCGGCATACACTCGAAACGGCGTTGCTCCTTTCTGCGCCGGTGCTTATTACCTGTATTGTGGTCGGCCTGGTAGTGACATTGCTCCAGGCGGTAACCTCCATACGGGATATGACACTAACAATCGTCCCGAAGCTGCTGGCGGTCGGGGCGGTTATGCTCATCTGCGGCAGTTGGATGCTCCAGGTGCTGTTGAGCTTCACCAGCGAAATATTCAGCCATATTCAAAATATGGGACATTAAAAGAATATGCCGGACCTGAGCGGTCGATTATTTGATTTCGTAATGGTGCTGACGCGAATCTCGGCGTTCCTGCTGGTTCTGCCCGTGTTCGGCTCCAACGGCATACCTGCCAGAATAAAAGTCTCGCTCACTGTGATGCTGTCGGTGTTTTTTTTGTGGCTTACCCCTCAGCCGGCAGCGACCGGGCCGGTACCCCTTGTCCAGGCGGTACTGATGCTCTCAAGTGAAGCCATTTATGGACTTGCTCTGGGGTTAATTGCCGCTATTGTTTTTCTGGCAGTCCGGCTGGGCGCGGAAATAGTCGAGCAACAGATGGGTTTTGCGATTGCCGAAATTCTCGACCCGCTTACCGGCGAGACGACCAAGCCGCTCGGCAGCCTGTTCGAGACACTTTTCATACTGATTTTCCTCGCTGCCAATGGTCATCATTTTTTCCTTACAATAATCTGGCGCAGCTATACGGCCTTTCCGGCAGGTCACATCCCGACAGCAGCGGCTCTGGCCGGCGGAATCATCCAGGCCGGCACCGCTATGCTGACGGTCGGCCTGAAACTGGCCGCTCCTATGCTGGCAGCTTTTCTGGTGCTGCTGGTCGTGCTGGCCGTCTTCGCACGGGTCATCCCCGAAATGGACATCCTGTTCAACAGTATGCCGCTCTGTGCCGGACTTGGACTGCTGCTGATGGCGATTTTTGTGCAGTACCTCTCGCCGTTTGTTGCCGAATTCGCCCAGCTTATGAACAAACTGCTTCCATTATAGGGGATAGGGTATAGGGTTTAGGGTATAGAAATTTATATATCACATCTTCTATCCCCTAAACCCTAAAGGAGATTTATTTATGCCGGAACAGCCGGCCACAGAAAGGACAGAACAGCCGACCCCGCGGAAGCTCCGCAAGGCCAAAGAAAAGGGCCAAATCCCGCACAGTCAGGAGCTGACATCGACGGCAATTCTGCTGAGCCTGCTCATTGTGCTGGTGTTGGCCGGCTCAGGCCTGTGCAACTGGCTGGTTAATGAAATGAAGCTCGGAATGTCCTGCCGGGGCAACACTTTCTCCAATATGGAGACATTCATCAGCTTCTTCAACGGCAAAATAATAGACACATTAACTATACTTTTACCGATTATGGCCTCGGTCGCCGCCGGTGCTGTCCTGGGTACTGTCGCCATCAGCGGATTAAATTTTTCAACGCAATCCATTGAATTCAAGCTCAGCCATCTCAATCCAGTCGAAGGCTTCTCGAAATTATTCAACGCCCGCTCCGCAGTCAAACTGCTCGTCTCGGTGCTAAAATTGGCCTGTGTCGCTATTATCGTCTGGCTGTATATTAAAAGTCAGCTCAATCCAATCGCATCGCTGCGCTGGGCTGACTCGCAGGACATCCTGTCGGTCAGCGGCAGAATTATCCTCGGCCTTTTAATCCGCATCTGCATCGCCCTGCTGGCAATCAGCCTGGCTGAAGCATTCTATCAGAAATGGAAGTACATCCAGGACCTGAAAATGACCCGCCAGGAAGTCAAGCAGGACATCAAGGAGACCGAAGGCCTGCCTGAGCTTAAACGCCGCATTCGCAAAGTCCAGTTTGAAATCGCATACCGCCGCACGCTGCGGGAAGTGCCGAAGGCCACCGTCGTTCTGGTCAACCCGACGCATTACGCCGTTGCCCTGCGGTACGAGACCAAGACTATGGATGCACCTGTGCTGCTTGCCAAAGGCGCCGACCATCTTGCGGAGAAAATCAGGGAAATCGCCCGTGCTTACGGCGTGCCGATTATCAGCCGACCTGAACTTGCCCGGACGATATATTCGACTGTCAAGCCCGGCCAGACAATTCCTGAATCATTGTATATTGCTGTTGCGCAGGTTTTGTCACTGGTCTATCGCCTCCGCCGCAAAGCCGTCCACAACTGATAATTCTTTTTTGACTCCGATTATCACTTTGCCGACGCTGGCAAAATGATAATTCTTTGGTAGGTTGTGCATAGCACAACGTTAATTTCTAAAAATGAATTTTGGAAACCAAAATATGCTTGATTTTCAAAACAGTCGCTACAAGGCTACTTTTCATCAAATTTAATACTGACAGCACCGTGTTCTTTAGCCCATTTTATAAATCCTTCGGGAGGATCTATTACATTATAAATATTTGCATTTGCTATATTTTTAATTGATTGCCAATTCTTAATATTCTTCAAAATCGCATTTGAAAGATATGCTTTTCCAAAATCTATTCCATAAAGGTTTGCACCACTAAAATTAGCACTACTTAAATTAGCAGCTATAAATAGCGTATCACATAAATTCGCATCAATAAAACTGGAATTGGGAAGATATGATTCCATAAAGTCTGCTCCAATAAGGATTGCACTATCAAAAATTGCATTAGGCATATAAGCCTTATGCATGAAAGCATTTCGAAGGTCTGCTCCATAAAGATTAGCGAACGACAGATTTACACCATTTAAGTTTGTACTATTAAGTATAGCCTTTTTTAATTGGGTCCTTTGAAGATTTGCACCACCAAGAAACGCTCCACTCAAATTTGCATATGAAAGATTAGCACTGCTAAGGTTGGCTCCCTTAAATTCCTGTTTGCTGTCCTCTTTATAAAATGGAACTTTATAATCTAAATAATCTAATATGCGAACTCCTGTAATTACAGGAGGTTCACCATTAACTGAAATATCTTTACGATGTTCAACTATTGGGAATCTTTTAATATCTTCCTCTAATAGATTGCTTAAGTTTGCACCAGAGAGGTCTGTTCTATCAAGATTGGCACCTGTAAGATTAGAACCGTTTAAATTAGAATTTCGTAGGTTTGAACCACTAAGGTTCGCACGGGACAGATTTGCTCCAGAAAGGTCGGTTTCAGAAAGGTTTGTCTTTTGAAGGTCCGCCCCAGAGAGATTCGAAAATGGTAAATCTGCATTAGAAAGATTAGCACCTCTAAGGATTGCATTTTTAAGATTGATACCTGTAAGAGTTGCATTAGAAATATCTATAAGAGCCAATGAAACTCCATCCCTATTCAAATCTTGAAGAGCATCTATTCTTCCTCCACTACCCGTTTTCCCTTGTGCAACATTTATTACTTGCCATGCCTGATAGTGTTTCGCCTTACGCTGATTCTCAGCTTGCATTCGTCTTTGAGGGCATCCCACCACATAGAATATCACTCCAACAATAATAGATATAAAAGCGCTAGTGCGAACGATATGGCTACAAATGTCGAGAATGCTACACTGCTTTAAGTAGTCCGATGTCGGTTTGCATTTTAGATCAATATATGCAAAGAGTGCTACCAGTTTATGCTTAATTTCATTTCTGCGTTTCCGCGAAGAACTGTTATGTTTTTTAGAATCGTTCATAATACCACCTTCCATAGATACTCTCGCAGTTTGGCATTGTAGGAAAATTATCGGGGTCGCCTATCAAATAGCATTTCATTAAGACTCTTATTTTTTAACTCCAAAATGTTTGAAAAATAGGTCATTTGAAATGTTTACATTTTTTAAAAAATTTTAAGTCTCTGATACAAAAACACTTAGGAAGCCAACATTTTCTTAAAATAGTGAGATATTTATCGTACGGTTGTAATATGGTTGTAGATGCGCCACGAATTTGATGTGGGCAAGCTGGCTAATCCAGAGTTGTCATCGAATCAAAGAAAAATTAAAAGATAGAACAAACATACACGAATTAAAGGGCTGGTCAAAAAATCATATTAAGGAAGCAATTTATCATAAAGTCACTGGCTATAATCATATATTCCGCCTATATAGTTTTTCCATTATCAATGTCCCATCTTAAACTTTAACTATCAAGAATCTTTTCGGCCTCTTCTTGATCCACTTCCATAACAAATGGGATCCCACTTATTTCTGCGGCTTCGCGTGTCAGGACTGCTATATCATCCCGCGATA